>JBNMGK010000388.1:0-2564 GCA_050872205.1 Enterocloster sp. | reverse complement strand
TTGCCCAGATATGCAGGATTTATAAAGAAAAGTATCCTATGGTACGCTTTGCAATACATACAGGTACTGCAGATACTATTTTTGAAATGATGAACCGGGGACTGGTGGATATTGGTCTGTTTCTGGAACCCGTGAACACGGAAGGAATGGATTATATACGGATCCAGGGGAGTGATCACTGGGTGATCAGTGTGAAGCCGGATGATCCACTTGCAAAAAGGGAATATATTACAAAAGAGGACCTGATCGGTCTGCCGCTGATCCTTCCAGAGCGCCTGACTGTACAAAGTGAGATCGCCAACTGGTTTGGAAAGGATTTTGACCGGCTAAATATTGCATTTACCAGTAATCTGGGGACCAATGCAGGAGTTATGGCGCTTCATGGATTGGGGTATCCGGTTTCTGTAGAAGGGGCCGGCAGATACTGGAGATCGGACCTGCTGATCCAGAAAAAGCTGTATCCAGAGCTTAAGACAAGTACAGTGATTGCCTGGAGAAGAAATATACCTTATTCAACAGCTGTAAAAAAGCTGATCGAGGAGATCAATGGGTTTAAAGGACAAGATTATTGATAGAAAGAGGAAGAACTTATGGAAGGAAAAGAAAGCACTGCAATGGAAAGCAGGAGAAGTATCCGCAAATATACAGACCAGAAAGTCAGTGATGACCAGATTAAGGCCATTGTAAAAGCGGCGTCACTGGCTCCTTCAGCGAAAAACAGGCAGCCGTGGAAATACCTGGTATATGAGGGAGAAGCAAAGGAAGAACTGCTTGCAGCTATGGAATGGGGGCTGGAAAAGGAAAAGAAGGAACACAGCCTGCTTCCAGGATCAGCCTTTGCTCTGCCAGGTGCATTTCAGACACTATCCATTATGAGGGAAGCGCCCGTTACGATCATTGTTATGGATCCGGACGGAAGATCGCCCTATGAGTCTGTAAACTCCGATGAAAGACTGGCAGAGATCTGTGATTCCTTATCTATTGGGGCTTCGATCCAGAATATGCTTTTAAAAGCCACCGAACTGGGGCTGGGAACTCTGTGGATCGCCAATACCTGTTTTGCCTATAACGATATGGTGGAAGTGATCCCTTCTAAGGGGCAGTTAATAGGAGCTGTTGCAGTGGGATATGCAGCAGAAAAACCCCATCCAAGGCCAAGGAAAAAGCTGGATGAAATACTGGAATACGTAAGAAAATAGTAAGCTCCTCTTTCTTGTCAGACAGTCCTGCTTTTATCTATAATGAGGATAGAAATAAAGGGTAAAACAGGGCTGGTTTGCAGGAAGGAGATGAGCTTATGAAGCAAAAGAAACGGATCTGGTGGACATTTCAGTTATGGGAAGCAGATGCTTTTGGACAATATCTGGAAGAAATGGCACTGCAGGGCTGGTTTTTAGAAAGTGTTGGCGGTGCTGTGATGAAGTTTTTTAGGGATAAGCCGGAAAAACGCAGATACGCCGCCCTTCTGGTACCGGAAAGCTCTTCTCTTACAGGCGCAGATGACTGGAAAGCGGGGCAGCTTCGACAGCAGTGTGAAGAAGCAGGCTGGAATTTTCAGTGCAGCAGCACTTACTGGCAGATATTTTATACCACCGATGATGCAGTAAAACGGGTCGGGGATATGAAAGAAGAAATACAATTTCAGATCCAGAGATCCCTTTCATGGAACTGGTGGGTGAAAATTTTTTATCCTATATTAGTTGTATTAGAAATCTGGTCCGTGTATCAGTATCTGCAAAATCCAGGGAAATTGTTTGCAGATTCTATAAAGATTTTATTGATCCTGTTGTTAATTGGAATGAGCATTTCCTGGACTGTATCTTATGTACAGATGTTTCGCTGGAGTCATGGAAATATGGCGGCTTTAAAGAAAGGAGAGCCACTTCCAAAGCTGGATTTTAAACGGGTCATAAAATGTAAAAAGTATATTTTGCTGGGTGACGGGATCCTGATACTGGGTGTTGTGGCACTGGCATTTCTGTCTTCTGTGAAAGCACTGATCACCTTTATGCTTTCTTCGGTTCTCATGGTATTCATCGTCCTTTTTGTAAGAAAATGGGTAAGAGAAAATGGCAGTGGGGATAACAGAGATGACTGGGTGACCTATCTGGTTGGAGTTTTGCTTGCATACATGATCCTGATCCCTCTGTGCAATGGAGCAGCAACTCATTTCTTTGGAGAAGAAGAGCTGGATACTGGGAAAAAACAGACCATATTTGCAAGCTATGAAGAAGGGGATTCCAGTGGAAAGAGCACTGACAAACCCATAGGTGTTACTGTGTATACAAGCTCTATTCCCTGGATCATTAACAAAACCAGTAAATGTTATCCTAAGGATCTGACGAAAATGTGGGATCAGACAGAAATGGAACTTCCGGCAGAGGTAGGAGCGCTTCCAGAGGATGTGGAAGTGTCCTGGTACCGGTATGTGTTCCGCCAAGAAGAGGAAAAAAATGTACAGGGAGAAGCATTTTCAGAAGAGGCAAATGAGAGCGAAACTGCCGTTGATGAAGTGATACTAAAAGGCAGGAGCCGCCTGGTAGTGCTGGATTATGGAGGTGGTA
>JBNMGK010000354.1:0-3033 GCA_050872205.1 Enterocloster sp. | reverse complement strand
CCTGCACATAAAACAGAAGTTATGGCAATGTATATTTATAAGCGTGCATTTATGGACTATGATTTCGGTCTGGCAAATGCAGCAAGTACGATTTTATTCCTGCTTTCTATGGCAGTAAGCATTGTTTATTTGTATCTCACAAGGGAAAAGGAGGCTTAAAGGCATGCTGAATATGAAGAAAAAGGTCACAGAAGTCAGTCCGGCCTGGAAACTAGCAACCTACCTGATTCTGCTTTTCGTTGTGGTGATCGCAGTATTTCCGGCAATCTGGATGCTGTCAACTTCTATAAAACTTCCTACAGAACAGTATGATATACCACCGCAGATCATTCCTGATATGCCTACGGTACAAAATTATCTGAATGTTTTATCAAATTCCAAAATGTTTGACGCTTTTGTTAACAGTGTGATCATTACAGTAAGCGTTGTAGGTATTACTCTTTTCCTTTCTATTATGGCTGGTTACGGAATGAGCCGCTATAAATTCAAGGGTCATGGTGTTTTAAAGATCGCCCTGTTGTTTGGACAGATGATCCCCAGCGTTGTTATCATTATCCCGCTGTATTTTCTGATCACAAAAGCAGGACTTCTGGATACACATATTTCTCTGATCATCTCAGATATGGCACTGACCATTCCGATGGGTGTGATCATGTTAAGTTCCTTTATGGACACAGTTCCAAAAGAACTGGATGAAGCAGCAAAAATCGATGGCTGTTCCGGTCTGAAAGCACTGTTTTTAGTAGTTTTGCCAGTTGCAAAGCCGGGACTGATCTCAGTAACCATCTATACATATATTCATGCATGGGAAGAATTCCTGTTTGCCTTAAATTTAAGTACCTCAGCAAAAACAAGAACACTTCCTGTTGCGATCCAGATGTTTGCAGGTGAATTCTCTGTAGACTGGGGCGCTACCATGGCAGCTTCTGCGCTGGTGGCATTTCCGGTACTTCTGATCTTTTTAGCATGCAACAAGTATTTTGTAAAAGGAATAGCAGATGGAGCTGTTAAGGGCTGATGCTGTCTGACAGAAGGAGGACGAATATGGAAAAAGAACAAATGGCACTGGAATATGAAAAATGTGAAGGAAGAGTGCAGCGCAGTTCCTGTCCTTCCAAACTTCGGATCACAGATGTGAAGTTTACAAAGGTAGATCTTCCACCCTGGGGGTGCTATCTTATAAGGATCGATACCAATCAGGGAATCAGTGGTTATGGTGAAATGCGTGATGGAGCCAGTGTTACTTATCTTAAGTATTTAAAAAGCAGGATCATAGGAGAAAATCCCTGTGATGTAGTGCGCATTTTCAGAAAGATCAAGCAGTTTGGCGGTCCGGCAAGACAGTCAGCCGGTGTGTGTGCCATTGAACTGGCATTGTGGGATCTGGCAGGAAAAGCTTACGGTGTGCCGGTGTACCAGCTTTTAGGAGGAAGATTCAGAGATAAGGTACGTTTGTATGCAGATACTCATATTGAAGAGGGAAGAGCAACTGGTATTTTAATGGAGCCTGAAAAAGTAGGAAAGATCTTAAAAGGTTACATGGATCAGGGCTTTACAGTGGTTAAGATCCTTAGCGTGGAGCTTTTAATGGCTCAGGAAGGCAATTACTGCGGACCATTAGACTGGGTGGAAGAACTGCGTCAGGCAGAAGAGAAAGCAAGAGCGGTTTCCAGAAAGGGAAACAGGGCAGAAGTGGCAGCTGCCAATGCGGCTTTATATGATTTTAACAAGATCTCCCATCCGTTTACCAATATGCATGTAACGGAAAAAGGTCTGAACCAGTTAGATGAATATATTGGACGGGTGCGGGATGTGATCGGATATAAGGTTCCTTTAGCTATTGATCATTTTGGACATTTTCCACTTCCTGATATGATCAAGATTGCCAGAAGACTGGAAAAATATAATCTTGCATGGCTGGAAGATCTGCTTCCATGGTATCTGACCGATCAGTATAAGGAATTAAAACGGGCAACAACAGCTCCTATTGCTACAGGAGAAGATATGTATCTGGCGGAAAGCTTTGAACCTCTTTTACAGGCAGGTGCTTTAGATCTGGTACATCCGGATCTTTTAACTTCCGGCGGTATTCTTGAAACCAAAATGTTAGGAGATCTTGCGGCAAGATATGGCGCTTCCATGGCGCTTCATATGTGTGAAAGCCCTATATCTGCTCTGGCAGGAGCTCATATGGCAACAGCCAGTGAAAATTTCTTTGCCCAGGAACAGGACGCATTTGATTCACCATGGTGGCAGGATCTGATCAACGGACCTGTGAAACCCATTGTTCAGAATGGTTTTACAGTGGTTACGGATGCTCCGGGCCTGGGAATTGAATCATTAAATGAAGACCTGATCCGGGAACACGGTCCTATGAAGGGCAAGGATGTGTGGATGTCTACAGACGAATGGAATGACGAAACATCTCTGGATCGTATCTGGAGCTAAAAATATAAGGATAAGGGATTAAGGAGAAAAATTATGAGCAAACCAATTGAAGATACAAGACTGGTACAGATCGGATTTTTAGTAAAGGATATTGAAAAGACAAAAAAACAGTTCGCACGTTTTTTTGATGTACCGGAGCCTGAAACTGTAAACAGCGGTGAATACGAGATCACAAAAACAGAATATAGAGGAAATCCGGCGCCAAAGGCAAAATGTTACATGACATTTTTCTATTTTGGAGATCTTCAGATGGAATTAATACAGCCAAATGAAGAGCCAAGTTTATGGCGTGAACATCTGGAAACATTTGGAGAAGGCATCCACCATATTTCTTTCCAGGTAAAGGGCATGCAGAAAACCATTAATGCCTGCGAAGACTGGGGTATGAAGCTGCTGCAGAAAGGTGAGTATCGTCGTGGAAATGGCAGATACGCATTTATGGATGCGCTGGATGATCTGAAAGTGGTAGTAGAACTTTTAGAGAGTGATGACAAATAGGAGACAGAGAGCATGGCTGAACAGAGAAAATTTCCAGAAGGTTTTAAATGGGGAGTGGCAACTGCTTCCTATCAGATCGAAGGCGCT
>JBNMGK010000238.1:0-4649 GCA_050872205.1 Enterocloster sp. | reverse complement strand
GGACTTTTAGCTTCTTTATGTGAGCTTCCCAATACAGAAGGGCATTTAACAGAAAATGAAGCAGCACAGCAGGTAAAAAACTGGCTTTGTGAAAAGCTGCAAGCAGAGGCAGCTGTAAAGGATCTGCAGATCACGGTAGAACCAGTAGGGGCAGCAAAACATATATTTTCCCATGTACAGTGGGATATGGTGGGGTATAAAGTGAAAGTATCCTGTGAAAAGGGAGAAAAAGCAGGGAAACTTTCAAGCAATATTTTAGAAAATATTTCAGAGAATACACATTTTTTCATGGTTGATAAGACAGCGTTAAAGGAAGAGTACTCCATTCCTTCTGCCTTTGGCGCATATATAAGACTGCTTGGATAAAACACGGAAATTATGGACACAATGAAAGCGAGGGATGCAGGATGAAAAAAATGCTGTTTCTTTTTAATCCACGTTCCGGAAAGGAGCAGATCAAAGGACATCTGCTGCGTATCCTGGATATTTTTTCAAAAGCCGGATATGATATCCGGGTGCATGTGACCCAGTGTGCAAAAGACGCCCAGCAGACAGTGGAACATCAGGGAAAAAATGTGGATGTGATCGTCTGCAGCGGTGGTGACGGAACCTTAAATGAGACTATATCCGGAATGCTTACGCTGAAGAAGACCCCTTTATTAGGCTATATCCCGGCTGGTTCCACCAATGATTTTGCTTCCAGCTTAAAGATTCCTAAAAATATGGAAAAAGCAGCACAGGCTATTATAACAGGTGTGCCGGTCCCTGTGGATGCAGGAAAGTTCTGTGGGGACAGAAGCTTTATTTATATTGCAGCTTTTGGCGCATTTACAGAAGTATCCTATCAGACTCCACAGGATAAGAAGAATCTTTTAGGACATCAGGCCTATATGTTAGAAAGCGTAAAAAGCCTGGCATCCATCAAGCCTTATCATATGCGGGTGGAATGGGAAGATAATGTGCTGGAAGAGGATTTTGTATTTGGCATGGTCACAAACACAAGAAGTGTAGGTGGCTTTAAAGGGCTTGTAAATCAGTCGGTAGCTTTAAATGACGGTGTGTTTGAGGTGTTATTGATCCGTATGCCAAAAACACCGGCTGATCTTAGCAACATTATTTCCTACATGTTTCTGGTGGAAGAGCCAAATGAATATGTATATAAGTTTAAGGCTTCTTCTATCCGGTTTTTCTCAGAGGAAAGCGTTGACTGGGTTTTAGATGGGGAATACGGCGGTGCCAGAACAGAGGTTGTGATCGAAAACCTGAAAGAAAGGATACCTATTATACTTTCTTCTAAAAAATCTGTCGATTAATGTTGAAAAAAATAAAAAACTGGTATATAATGATAAGTTGTGGGAGTATCCACGTTTACCTTTAAGCGAAAGGACGTTTATCATTGGAAAAGGACGATTTTTTAAAAAAGCTGGAAAAGCTGGTTGCCCATGCGAAATCCAAGCATAACACTGTGGATGCAGGTGAGATCAACGATTTCTTTACCGGAGATAACCTGACCCCAGAGCAGATGGATCAGATTTACAGTTACCTGGAGAACCGTAATATTGACGTAGTTCCCGTACTGGACGAAGCGATGTTAAATGCAGATCCTGCCCTGGATGATATTGGTCTTGATCTTGACTTGGATGATGACAGCTTTATGAAGGACGCGGAAGATGAGGATATCGACCTGGATGCCGTAGATCTTTTAGAGGGTATCGGAACAGAAGATCCGGTGCGTATGTATTTAAAAGAGATCGGTACAGTACCTCTTCTTACAGCAGACGAAGAACTGGAGCTTGCACAGCGCAAGGCAGATGGGGATGAAGCTGCCAAGGAAAGGCTGATCGAAGCAAACCTGCGTCTGGTAGTCAGCATTGCAAAGCGTTATACAGGCCGTGGAATGAGTTTTCTGGATCTGGTCCAGGAAGGAAACCTGGGACTGATCAAAGGCGTTGAAAAATTTGATTATACAAAAGGTTATAAGTTAAGTACATATGCAACATGGTGGATCCGTCAGTCAGTAACCAGAGCGTTAGCTGACCAGGCAAGAACGATCCGTGTACCGGTGCATATGGTAGAGACCATTAACAAGATGTCAAAGATGCAGCGTAAGCTGACACTGGAACTGGGCTATGAGCCATCTGTTGCAGAGCTGGCGGAAGCACTTGATATGACAGAGGATAAGGTTATGGAGATCATGCAGATCGCCAGAGAGCCAGCTTCCCTGGAAACTCCAATTGGTGAGGAAGACGATTCCAACCTGGGAGACTTCGTTGCAGATAGCAATGTAGTGACTCCAGAGGGAAATGTAGAGTCTGTTATGTTAAGAGAGCACATTGATGCGCTGTTAGGGGATCTGAAAGAGAGAGAGCGTCAGGTCATCGTACTTCGTTTTGGCCTGGAAGACGGACATCCAAGAACCCTGGAAGAGGTTGGAAAGGAATTCAACGTAACCAGAGAGCGTATCCGTCAGATCGAAGCAAAAGCACTGCGTAAGCTTCGTAATCCAGTAAGAAGCAAGAGAATCCGCGATTTCCTGTAGGGTAATGTAATGTGCGCAGAGAAAAACAAGCGGCTGCGTCAGCAGGCAGCAGAGCACGATAATGTGTGAACCTGAGTGGAATTGTGAAACAGAACATTAAAAAGGGCGGCTTTTAAGGAGCGGCCCTTTTTCTGGGCCTGAAAAATGCGGTTTTGCTATCAGGCAGAGGATATATAATACAGGAGGCCGAAAATGGCAGCACAGCAGCAAAAACAAAATTACCAGAGGATACTGGATAAGACCATAGAACAGCTTACAAAAGAAGGAAAAGTGCCGGCACTTCTTCTTCACAGCTGCTGTGCACCCTGCAGCAGCTATGTGCTGGAATATCTTTCCAAATACTTTAAGATCACGTTATTATATTATAACCCTAATATTTCCCCTAAAGAGGAATATGAGGCCCGCGTAAGGGAACAGAAGCGCCTGATAGGGGAAATGAATTTTGTTCACCCTGTAAGCTTTTTGGAAGGGGAATATGTGCCGGAAACCTTTTACGAAATGGCAAAGGGACATGAAAATGATAAAGAAGGAGGCGAACGCTGCTTTTTGTGTTATGAAATGCGCCTTCGTGAGGCAGCAGAAGCAGCGAAAAAAGGCGGCTTTGATTATTTTACCACCACTCTTTCTATCAGCCCTTTAAAGAATGCCCAGAAGCTAAATGAGATCGGCATCCGTCTGGCAGAAGAGTACGGCGTGGCTTATCTTATGTCCGACTTTAAGAAAAAGAACGGATATAAGCGGTCTGTGGAGCTGTCGGCCGAGCATCATCTGTACAGGCAGAATTACTGCGGCTGTGTGTTTTCAAAGAGAGAAGCAATTCTGCGGGAACAACAGAATAAGATGTCAGAAGATTAACAAAGTTATTGCCGTATTAACTTGACATCAATACCGTGATGTAATAAAATTTAGATATAAGGTCCGGCTAAGATCCGGAAACCGGCGTATAAAAATGCGATAAGGAGAGTATGATTATGATCAGCAAGAATTTAACAGTAGTTAATCCATCCGGTTTACATTTAAGACCAGCAGGTGTTTTATCCCAGACAGCTATGAAGTTTAAGAGCGATATCACCATTATTTCCGGTGAGAAGAAGATCGTTGCAAAGAGTGTATTAAACGTAATGGCAGCTGGTATCAAGAGCGGAACAGAGATTACTCTGGTTTGCGATGGCGAGGATGAAGAAGAAGCTATGAAGACCATCAGCCAGGCAATTGAAAGCGGCTTAGGTGAGATGTAAGTTTTACTCCCGAATATAATAAAGTGTGAAAAGGCTACGTCCATACAGGCGTGGTCTTTTTTTATGCCAATGATGAACTTGATTTTAATGCCCCTCCATTTCGCTTAAGAATAGAAAGTGAAAAATTAAGAAAATAAAGTGTGTTAAAGGGCTGATTTTACACAAACAATAGAGATAATAAATGAAAAACACTTCGAAATATTCTGATAAAAATATTATAAATATTAAATAATCTAATTATCTGACAATAATACAAAAATCAATTATTTACAAATGAGAAAAATAGTAGTATTATCTGCTCAATAAAAAGTGCTGATGCTTACAGTCTTACCCCAACTGTGAAAGGACACCCCCATATAGTCCTTTCCTGTGACGAAAGCTTAAAAGGAAATCCCGTTTCCAAAGGCACGTAAAGAAAGGAAGAACACTATGGAACCCAAACAGAAACTGCCGGGACTGTATGACCCTCGTTTTGAGCATGATAACTGCGGTATCGGAGCAGTTGCCAATATCAAAGGCATCAAAACACATAAAACAGTTGACCAGGCACTCCACATTGTAGAACACTTAGAGCACAGAGCAGGTAAGGACGCAGAAGGAAAAACCGGTGACGGTGTCGGTATCATGCTTCAGATTTCCCATCGTTTCTTTAAGAAAGCAGCTTCACAGGCTGGAATTACTTTAGGCGGAGAGAGAGACTACGGCGTTGGTATGTTCTTCTTCCCGCAGGATGAACTTGCCAGAAAACAGGCCATGAAGATGTTTGAGATCATCGTCAAGAAGGAAGGACTTACGTTCCTTGGCTGGAGAGACGTTCCTACTGCTCCGGAAGTATTAGGCAAAAAGGCAGTAGATGTTATGCCGTACATTGT
>JBNMGK010000167.1:0-5875 GCA_050872205.1 Enterocloster sp. | reverse complement strand
GTAGATCACAAGAAGAAGCAGGATCATGCATTTTCCCGCTGTATAATCACCGATCCCTTTGCGGAAAGCAATGGTCTTTGCAGTCAAAAACAGCGCTCCTGCAACCAGTGCAAACATGCAGGTTATATTCCTGTGTTCCCTGTATTCCCTGAAGGAATACTCTCCCTTTCCGTCTGTGATCTGGAAAGGCCTGATGCCAAAATAAGCCACTAAAAACAGCTGCTGGCCCAATGTAGAATAACCAAAGGAGAAAATACCTCCCTTTTCCTCTCCCGCCATGCGGATGACCAGGAAAGAAAGGACCATGCTTGCAAAGGCATAGACGAAACTGCCTGCAATATTCCACATTACATTGGCTCTGGCAACATTATCTCCCTTATATAATAACTGCTTCGTAAGATTTTTCATATTCTTTCTATTTAATCCCTTATGCTTAACGCTTTCTGAAGTTCTGGATGACAAGTATGGATAACAGCATGCGCACCATGTAGCTTGCAGCTGTCAGTGGCTTCAAATAGCTTTCTCCTGCTGTACGGTCGTCAATGGTGACCTGTACCTCTGCGATCTTCGCCCCCTGACGGATGAGGAAAGATACTGTATCCGGCTCCGGTCCGTAGTTTAAATTCCAGGCAAATTCCCCGATCATCTTCCGGCTGAAAAGGCGCATTCCGGATGTCGGGTCCTTGATCTTCGCCCCGGTAGTCAGCCAGATTGCTGTTCCGATGAGACGGCTTCCAAGCATACGCATGGACCAGCTTTTCTTCTCTGTTACAAAGCGGGAACCAATGACAATGTCATATCCTTCATCCATTTTTTCTTTCATGGCTTTTATATATTCCGGGCGGTGCTGTCCGTCTCCGTCAAACTGTACGGCGTAATTGTAGCCCTTCTGCCATGCGTATTTCATACCAGTCTGGAAACAGCCCGCCAGTCCTAAATTTACCGGCAGGTCGATAAAATTGTAGCCACGCCTGCGGCAAATAGCCGCCGTATCGTCTTTGGAGCCGTCATTGACCACCACATAATCCAGTTCTGGAAAATCGTTTTTAATGTGGTCTACTACCCGCTCAATGTTTTTTCCTTCATTGTAGGCCGGTATGACCAAAAGTACCTTATCCATTGTCTTTGTTCCTCGAATCCCTGTTACAGTCCAGCCATGGACTGGTTTGCAACATTTTCCTTTTATCCTGATATCCATTATCCCCCATTACCAGCGCATCTTCAAGACACCTGTGAGAAATTTTACTTCTGCAAGAACTACAGCCAGAAATGCTTTCGCCGCAGCCAGTTTCATTCCTCCCAGTTCCAGGTAATGTTCATAATAATATAACTTGCTCTTATGAAGGAGCTTCTGTTTATCACTTATCTTATTATAGCTTTTATCAATGCTTACAGAATGTGCGTGGACATAATAAGCATCTGTCACTAAAAGCTCTTTTAATCCCATTTTCTTTAATTTCTGTCCTAATATTTTCTCTTCATAATAGAGAAATACATGTTTATCAAACAGCTCTTTTAAGTCACCTGGGGTGAAGCAGCCTGTCTTCACCATGAAAAAGGAGCCTGGAAGAGCTCCCACGATACGACTGGCTCCGTCTGCTGCCACAGGCAGTTTTTCTAACGGTGTTTTCAACCATGACTGGAACAGCCGTCTGGTCACAAGGCCGGTATCTAAAAGATCCAGCCACACTGACTGCAGATCCCAGTAACTGAAAGAAGGCTGTCCCTTCACATCCACCACCATGGCGGAAGCTACCGCTCCGTCCTCCTGTTTATCCAGCGCATCTGCTACCCGCAGGATACAGGCATCGCTTACCTGAACATCAGGATTGGCGATCACAATGTAATCCGGCTCCAGATACTCTGCCGCATAATCGATCCCTGCCTGGTTGCCGCTTCCGTAGCCGCCGTTTTTCGTTGTCCTGAAAAGATGCAGCTGAACTCTATCCAAATCATCTGAATTTTCTAAATTATTTGAATTATCAGAAGCAAATTCTTCTTTAAATTCTCCCAGTTTTTCCCAGGAGTCATCGGTAGAACAATTATCTACAATAATAATATTGCGGATCGCTTTGCTGTTCTTCCAGCTTTCTGCCAGTTTCCTGGTAGTCTGGGCATCATTATAATTTAATATTACGGCACATATATTCGCGTCTGCGTCCATAATTCCTTTCACTTTCCCTGACGTTTTTTGCGGTTATCAATAACCTTCATTCCCAGCTGCCTGCTGATCGCAAGGCGCAGGGCCGGGCATACTCTTGTCATCTGGTTAAAATACCACCAAAGCTGCATATACCAGAATTTTCCCTTCTGCATAGGCATGTCCTTCCATGGGGTCATAGCCAGATACTTCCGGTACCATTTTCCATAATGGTTGTGGTTGCCTTCGATCCAGGGACGTTCATCTCCCAGGAAATGGATGATCGCAGGCTTTCGCTTTGCAGCCGCAAACTCCCTTGGGCCTACCATCTGGTAAGCACTGCACAGCTGCACCAGTGTATTATAACGGAAATACCGGTAATTGGTAAAGAAGTTATACCGTGGGGAAAGAGGCAAGATCCGTCCTTTTAACGCTCCGTTAATGGTATCCTGATCACAGGCGAAAAGACTTCCTGCATGATCCCCGTAAAAATCCAGCAGTTTCTTCAGCACATTTTCCCTGCGCCAGCCAGCTAAGTCCATTAAGATCACACCGGAGTTAAAATAGGCATCATCCTTTTCCATATCAATGGACTCTTTCATCTCTTTATAGACCGTTGGCTCCATGATCATCCCCGCCAGACAGTCTCCTAAAGGAGTATTATACATTTTTTCAATAGAACCACAGACAATGGTATCGCAGTCCAGGTACAGTGCCTTAGTCACTGTTTCCGGCAGTACCTCAGGGGCAAAAAGACGCCCCATAGCACTGATGTCAAAGCCTCGTGTATCTATTTTATAAGGAAACCGCTCCTTCAGGTCTCCTAATTCCACTGCATAAAGCTGGCGTCCAAAGCCTGCTGCCAGAGTTCTCAGCCGTTCTTTAAATTCTTCGCACATCTGGGCTGAAAGCACATATATATCCATTGTCTCTATATGGCGGTTATTGTCCAGCAGAGAACACAAAGACGCCGCCAGATGCCCGGCGTAGCCGTCATTGGAAGCATAGATAATGTTGACTGTCTGTTCTTTCCCTTTTATAGTCTCTTTCATAAACTCTTCCATTCTCATGTTTTATTTCTTACATTCCACAGTCATTTTATTTACGATTTTACAATATAGGCCCTAAAATGTAAATCCTATATGGTATTTTTCCCGCAATTATGATAAATTAATAGAAGTATGGTTATGGGTTATGATTTTGTAATCAGTAACCTGTAACAAACCATAGGAGGTTTTATTTATGCGAAAGACTTTTAAGCATCTGGCAATGGCTGCTCTGGCTGCTGCTCTCATCGCAGGACAGGCTACCACTGCTTTTGCGTTCAAGAACGATTCAGACAATGGTCCTGGTACAGGAAAGACTTCTGAAGTTTCTTTACAGGCGCCTGGAGACGGCGGCAGTTCCCAGTCCCAGAATAACAGCACTTCCCAGAACACAGTTGTAGAAGATTCTTCCCAGACTGGTGAAAATACCCAGACTGAGACTTCCCAGGCTACTGAGACAAGCGAAACCACTACTGCGGCAGAAACCACTACAGAGGACACTTCTGCACAGGTTCCTGTAAACCAGGCATTTTTGCAGGTACAGCTTCTTCGTGCTTCTGATCAGGCATGGAGCGATCCGGTCCGTGATGACTCTGTTCTGTCAGTAGGTGAATCTGGATTTTTAAGCATGTGTATCTACGCAAACAATCTCCCAGGTGACGTTCTTTACCGTACTTACAGCAGTGCCCGTGGCTGGAGCAACTGGGCCATGAACGGCGGACATACAGACTGGGCAGCCGGTAATCCAGTTGAAGCAGTGCAGGTCCGTTTAAATGGTATTTTCGGCGACCGTTTTGATGTTTACTACCGTTCCAACCTTTCTGACGGAACTGAATGTGACTGGTCCAGAAATGGCGGAACCAACGGCGCTATGGCCAGTGGACGCATTATCACCGGTATGCGTTTCTCCATGTGGGGCAAAGGCACAGAAGGCGCTGCTTACAAAATGGACAATCCATTAGTATCTGCTGCTCCTGACGGCATTCGTTTCGTCGACGGAACACCTGTATTCAGCAACGGTACCGGCGATAACTTTACCGGCTGGGTATGGAATGACAGAGACCGTTATTACGTAGTAGACAATGCCATCGTAACCGGCTGGCAGTACATAGACGGATACAAGTATTACTTTGAAGGCGACGGCAAGCTGGTAACTGACCTGGAGCCTTACTTAAATTATCAGGGTCAGTTTAAGATCAAGATCAACAAGCAGATGAACTGCCTGACCATTTACATTCCTGACGGAGACAATGGCTACATCATCCCTTACAAGTCATTCCTCTGCTCTACCGGTGATGACACCCCATTAGGTGAGCATAAGACTCCTGAGAAATACCGCTGGAGACTGATGAATACAAATGAGTACTGCCAGTATCTGACCCGTCTGGATGCAGGTATCCCGATCCTTCTTCACTCTGTTATTTACGAGAGACCAGATCCATATACCTTAAAGGCATTTACCTACAACTACTTAGGCGCTACCAAGTCCCACGGCTGCATCCGTCTGACTACCGCAGATTCCCGCTGGATCTATGAGCACTGCGCACTGGGAACTTCTATCACTGTATACGAGTCCCCGATTCCAGGCCCATTTGACCGTCCAGCCATCAAGACCATGATCCCGGATACACAGACCTATGATCCTACCGATGCAAATGTACCGGAGAATGGATTACAGTAAATTTTAAAAAACCTCCTGAGCCGGATGAATATAAAATCATCTGGCCCAGGAGGTATTTTTTTCAATCCACCTGCTGTTCTAAGCCTAACAGCTCACTAATTCTCTTTTTTTCCAGCATATAAAACCATACATATCATTAAAGAAGAAAATGATAAAATTAACCACCACCGGCACATAGGCTGGATCTTTCATTGCTGCCAGTCCCCATAATATGATCAGTACAATATCATTAGATGCGTAACCAAGTGCATAATAGGATGAACGCAGCATGGTAAGTGTGGCAGCAAGAAAGCTGGTTGTAATGGAAATGGTACTGAATACAATATTAGGTGTATCCAGCATCTTTAAAATCAAATAAAAAAGCCATGTAGTTGCTATTCCAAAAATACTTATACCAAAGATATGCTTTGGTTTTAATTTTTGAATCTCAACTTCCTTTCCACTCGGTGCCGGATTCCTTATCCAGGTGATCGTCGACCATATTGCCATTGGCATGGTCATGCCTAAATAGGTGATCATTTCACCCCAGTAGCGAAATCTCCATGAAATGATCCCGTACAGAATGCTGAAAAGGATCATAAGGACCTGTGCCCACACATTTCCCTTTGCCGCAAAGATCAACGAGGTGATCCCCACGCACATGGCGATCAGAGTTAGTATATCTATATTTCCCGCCAACACGTTTGAAATGATCACCATAAACAGTGATCCCAGCCATAAGCACCACTCTCTTTTTGTTAAATTTTTGATTGGATTGCTCATTCTATTCTTATCTCCTTAATTGAATTTTTTCCATATATCAATTAAGGATCTGCGGATCCAATATGGGAATAGATCTGTTATTCATGATCATAGTAATTTTACCGTTCCTGTATTTCCTTACCGCTGAGATGTTCAATTTCTATCTCAAAGATCTGTACCGCTTTTCCTGCAATAGCAATCTCTTCATCTACCATCTGTTCATTTGGATAATATTTCATAGCAAATTGTTTCAGCATTGCAGTTGCT
>JBNMGK010000416.1:0-2300 GCA_050872205.1 Enterocloster sp. | reverse complement strand
GAGCACATCTCCCAGTTCTTCGCACAGGTTTTCCATGTCATTTTTATCTACTGCCTGAACTGCTTCTTCTGCCTCCTCCCGCATATATTTTCGCAGGCTTTCAAAGGTCTGTTCCCGGTCCCAGGGACAACCGTCTTCTGCCCGCAGCTTTGCAGTGATCTCTACCAGATCTTTAAATGTATACATGATACAATATCCTTTCTCATCAACCCGTCTTCATCCTCTTAATGACCTTCAACCGGGTAAATTCCTCTCTTTCCTTCTCTTCCAGAGCATTGGAAATGGACTTGGACAGCTCTTCATAATGAGGAATGGTAATGTTCTTTAAGGCATTGGCCCGCTTCTGGGTCTTCTTAATAGAATTTGCCAGCCGGTACGCGGAGTTTTCCACCATAGACAGCTTAATGGTCAGCTCCTTCACACGTTCAAACCGCTCTCTGGCAATATCTAATGCCTCAGAGGTATTATTAAACCCATAAGCCAGCTCCATAGGCTTTTCCTGGTGCTGCACCAGGGGGATCTCTGTTCCCATGATACTTCTGGCCTTGATCTTCACTGTATCGTCCACAGGAACGGACATTCCGATCTCCTGGACATAATTGATGCCTAACTCAATATTGGCGCTCTGTAAGGCCTCATAAGCGGCTTTAAACACAGTATCGATCTCAGACTGGATCCCTTTTGCCTCATCGATCAGCCCCATAAGCTCACGGATCAGGATATTCCTTTTCTTATCCATTAATCCGTAGCCCATAGTCGCCAGTTTCAGGGAGTTTTTCGCAGCGATCAGATTACCTTTTGTGGGAAATGTATTTGGATCCATTTCTGCTCACCTCACTCCTCGTAGTACTGATCCAGAACCTTGGTATCAATACGGTCTAATTCCTCTCTTGGAAGCATACGCAACAGTTTCCAGCCAATTTCCAGAGTCTCTATAATAGAACGGTTCTCATGAGGCGCCTGACCAATAAAATGCTCCTCAAAAGCCTTACCAAACTCCAGATACTTCTTATCAATGGCTGACAGCTCATCTTCACCGATAACAGATGCCAGCGCTCTTGCGTCACCTACCTTAGCATAGCAGGAAAACAGCTGGTTTGCCACATCCTGGTGATCTTTTCTTGTATATCCTTCACCAATACCGTCCTTCATCAGACGTGACAGAGACGGCAGCACGCTGATCGGCGGATAAATAGACTGGCTGTTTAACTGCCTGTCCAGAACAATCTGTCCCTCTGTAATATAACCGGTCAGGTCAGGGATCGGGTGTGTAATATCATCATTTGGCATAGTTAAGATCGGGATCTGGGTAACAGAGCCCTTTCTTCCTGCCACAATACCAGCTCTCTCATATAAAGATGCCAGATCACTGTACAGATAGCCAGGGAAGCCCTTTCGTGAAGGGATCTCGCCCTTAGAGGAAGAAACCTCACGCAGCGCCTCTGCATAAGAGGTCATATCCGTTAAAATAACCAGGATATGCATTCCCTTTTCATATGCCAGATACTCTGCCAGTGTCAATGCGATCTTTGGTGTGATCAGTCTCTCTACTACCGGGTCATTTGCCAGGTTGATAAACATGGCCACATGCTCGGAAACGCCGCTTTCCTCAAAAGTACGGCGGAAGAAATCAGCCACATCATGCTTTACGCCCATGGCGCCAAAGACGATCGCAAACTTTTCATCAGAATTATCCCCTAAGGATGCCTGCTGCACGATCTGGGCTGCCAGCTGGTCATGGGGAAGACCATTTCCGGAGAAAATAGGAAGCTTCTGTCCACGGATCAGTGTGGTCAGTCCGTCAATAGCAGAAATTCCTGTACGGATGTAGTTTCGCGGATACTCACGGGATACCGGGTTTAAGGGCTGTCCGTTAATATCCATACGGATATCAGAAATAATATCTCCCAATCCGTCGATTGGCTGTCCGATACCATTAAAAGTACGTCCTAACATTTCCTCAGAAACAGCGATCTCCATAGGACGTCCTGTAAGCCTTGTATGGGTATTTCTAAGGGCCATACCGTCTGTTCCCTCAAATACCTGGATAATGGCCTTATCCCCGTAGATCTCAATAATACGTCCGATCTTCTTTGTGGTGCCGCCTACAGTCATTTCCACGATCTCGTCATAAGCTGCGCCCTGAACGCCCTCTAACACCACCAGAGGACCATTGATCTCACTTAAGCCTAAATATTCAACTGCCATTTTAAGTCCTCCTTATGCGTTGCGCTCCAGCACATGCTCATAGAACGCGTCGATCTGTTTCTTATAATCATCAAACATGTCCAAACGGTCAT
>JBNMGK010000034.1:0-14924 GCA_050872205.1 Enterocloster sp. | reverse complement strand
GAGGACATTGTAAGGATGAGGAGGAAAAGTGTATGGTAAAGAGAAGTGAGTTCAAAAAACGTTCCCGTTATCTTGCTATGCTGACAGCTCTGTCACTGGCATTTTCCAATATAGGTTCCTGTGTAAATATGGTATATGCAGCAGAGACTCAGGCAGAAGAAGCTGGAAGCGGCGAAGAACAGAGCGAAAATGAAGGCGGTTCTGAGGACGAAAATTCCGGTGGCGCAGATTCAGAAGGCGGAAGTTCAGAGGAAAATTCCGGAGAAGATTCTGATCAGGGCACTGAAGAGGGCGGTTCTGAGGAAGAAAATGATTCTGAAAATAATTCCGGCGATGAAAACGGTGGAGACGAAAATAGTGGTGATGAAAACTCCGGGGACGAAAATAGCGCCGAAAATTCTGGTGAAGAGAGCGAAAACTCTAAGGACGAGGAAAACACCGGAGATCCTGAAAATGGAGAAGATACCGGTAAGGACAGCAATGAAAAGGACTCTGCTGAAAATGCTGAAAATACCGTTTCTGCAGGAGGCTCTTCCAATTCCGGAAACAGCAGCTCTGTAGTAAAAGAATCTTCTGAGGCAAAGAAAGGTACGTACAAGCTTACATACTCTATTGACCCGGACGAAGGTGCAAAAATAGACGGCCCGACTTCTGTTGCTGCTGGCAAGAGTGCAGTCTTTACAGTAGAGGCACAAGAAGGTTATGTGATCAAGAATGTTTCCTGTGAAGCCGCAGAAATCTCTGAAGTAGAAGATCTGGACACTGCCTCCGCATCCAATGCCCAGAAAAAAGCCGCAGATAAAAATGACGGTGACAAGTTCCAGACCTATCAGATCGAAAATGTAGAAGCAGACGCAGAGATCATCATTGAAATGGACAATGAAGACCTGTCTGTATATGAAGCAGAAGACAGCACAGAAATCAATGGCGTTACGGTTACTGCAAAATGGAACACCAAAGAAAGTGGCATTTCTGCAGATGCAAGGCTTCATGTAGAAGAGGTAACAGAGCAGTCCAAAGATAAAGTAGTAGAGGACATCGAAGCGGGTAAAGTAGCCCAGTTAGATCCGCAGACAAATCAGGTGCAGGATGTAGTTGTTTATGACATTACTCTGGCAGATGCGGATACTGTATACAGCGCATGGGCAGACGGAACTGTTCTTGTAACCTTTACAGGAGCAGAGATCGAAGAAAAGATTGCACAGGCAGATAAAGTTTCTGTACTCCATGTTGACGAAGCAGAAGATAAGCTGACCCAGGTAGCTGCAGAAGAGGTAGCTGGAGAGACAGGAGCAGAGATTTCCTTTGAGGCAGAGCATTTTTCTCAGTATGCGGTGACATTTACGAAGAATGTGGTGAAGGCAGCAGATGCTACTGTCAGCCCGGATATGAGCTCTGATGAAATTCAGAATATTATCAATGATGTTAAAAATTCTGTTATTGGATTTGGTAAGGGCGAATATAAGGATATGGCATTAACTATTCCAGCAGGCAGAGACATTACCATCGTTCCAGAAGAAGAGGTAAAATTTACCTATACCACAGCAAAAAATGCATTTGAAGTAAAACAGGGAAGTTCCCTTACCATTGGAAATGGAACAGAAGCAACTCTGGAAATTGAGGGAGCTTCCAATGGTATTTATGCCAATAATATTGACGGCAGCGCTAATATTACAATTACCGGAAATACAAGATTTTATGTTCACGATAATGTTATGGTAGACGGACCATTAACAGGAAATGGTATTTCTTTCAATGGTAAAGGTGATTACTATTTAACCGCAGAAAATGGATCTTCTGTTGAACTGGTGGACAATAAAGCGGGAGTTTATACATACGGAGCAGAACCTGGAGCACAAAGTGCACCGATCGGCGTATTAAAAGCTACATTCGTTGGATGTGCATTACTTGATCTTTCTGGCAATACGGCAAGTGGCATTCATCAGGGTGATGGACAGTATATGAATGCAGAGATCATCATTGCTGGCTGCCAGGAAGTAAAGATGAATCAGAATGGCGTAGATGCCATCTGCGTGAATGCAGGTGCAAAGCTGTCTCTGATCCGGATTAAAGATTGCCCTTCTGTAGAGATGAATGAAAATGGTTCCTGGGGAACCAATGGCGGTGATATTGAAATATTAAACTCTGTAGTAGATATCAGCCATAATTCTGATAATCCATGGGCCAGAGTTAATTATACTGCTTCTAACTTATATGCTGAAAGCCTGAAAGTAGAAAATTCTACAGTTACAGCAAATAACTGTGGTGCCAACTGCGGAATCTGGGTAGAAACTTCAGCAGATATTGAAAATTCTACAATTTATGCAAATGAAAATGGTTTAAAGTGTTATGGAAACTATAACCGTTCTGATAAGCCATATTACTGCGGAGATTATCCGTGGAATACAGGAAATGGACTTGCGCTGTGCGGTTCAGAAACCAGGATCGTGGGTTCTTCCATTTACGCTCAGGGAAATGGCGGAAGCGGTATTGCTTTTGCATCTACGGAAGACAACGGAAATGTTCAGGTTATTTCTTCCGAACTGTATGCAGATAAAAATGGTGTTTCCGAAAATATTGGAGCATCTGGAGAAAAAGTAAATAATGTAAATGTAAATAAGCATGATGCCATTCATTTTTCAGGAATTGCAGTTATCAAGGGAAATGTAGAGGTAAGAGATTCCGTTATTTCTGCAACAGAAAATGCAAGATATGGTATTTCCTATCATGATCTGTATAATGCAGAATTAACACTGGATGGAGAAACTGTAGCAAAAGTCCAGACAAACAGTGATATTCTGAAAGGTGAAGTAAGAACAGCTGATCATACAAGTGGTAAGCAGGATACAGTTGTAATAAATGGTTCTCTTCAGGGCAATCGCGATAATATGACTGGTGAATATGCTCTGAATGTTTTAAAGGCTGAGAATGAAATTTATACAGCACCTGTTAATATTTATGGAACCAAACTTACAAGATTTAACTTACGCGGTTCCAAAAATCTGGAAGTTGGGGATTCCAGGACTCAGGAGTTCACATATCTGGATCCTAATGTAAATGAGACTGTAAACTATTCCTTCCGCTACAACACAGCAGCAGAAGACTTAAACGGCACCGGCGGAAATGCATATGTATGGGCACCTGTTTCCATTCTTCATTATGACGCAACAGAAGGAAAGATCAACAGCTTTGGTACTGCAGTTCAGGGAAATATGGCATTGGTAAATGCACGCGGTGACGGCAGCGTGGTAGGAAATACTGGAAATCCAGAAGAAACTTCTGACCGTTATGCAGCCGACTATACCATCTTCGGAAACAGCATGAACTTAACAGAAGGCGAACTTCCAGTGGCTGTAAGAAGCGGATACAAATTTGCAGGCTGGTATGTAGCTGATAACGAAAGCGCAGCAGTGGATTATGCAAGAAGTGGAAACTGGGCGGAATTAAATAAGCTGTTAAATACCCGTTTTACGGCAGATTCCAAGGTATCTGGGGATATTACTGATGTATCTAAGGGACAGGAAGAGAAGACCATTTATGCAAAATGGGTACTTCCAAATCAGTACAACATTGTGATCAACTACATTGACGAGCGTACAGGCGCACACATTACTACCTCCTACAGCTCCGATTATATGGAAGAAGGCAGCAGTTATGATGTGGCAGCCCTGTTAAACAGAGCATTTGACGGTTATACATGGCTTCGCTATGAAGGTGGACAGCCAACTGGCAGCTTAAATAGTGATCTGGTATTTAACGTATATTATAACAGCAGCTCTAATTCTAACAGAGGCGGTGGTTCTGGTGGCTCCGGTGGCGGAAGCAGCAGCGGAGGACATGGCTCCATTATTACAAGTAATGGAGGTCCAGGCGTGACCATTCAGGATGAAAATATTCCGTTAGCAGAACTTCCAGAAGAAGCTCTTCCACAGGAACCTGTTTCCATTCCAGAAGATGATGTTCCGTTAGCAGCTCTTCCAAAGACAGGTCAGAGCGCAGGAAAAGAAATTGCACTGTTTGTATCTGCTCTTGTTTTAGGAGCAACGGCTCTCTTTGGAAAGAAAACAAAGGAAGATTAAAGAAAATTAGAAATAGTAACAGTAAATAGTAAGATCCCGGCTTCTGGAGAGAAATCCCCACAGCCGGGATTTTCGGTTTTAAAATGCATTCGCTTATGGCACTGATAATGTTTATCATGGACGAATGGCCGCGCATATGGTATAATTCATAAGATAGGCGTATTCCATTCATTTTTGGATACGATTGGAGGAAGACTATGAATGAGAAAAGGAAGGTGCGGGGGAGCTTCCGCATTTATCTTCAGTGGCCCATTTTCTTATCGGTCCTGATGGTCCTGATGACAGCGGCTGTAAGTGCAGTTTCGCTGCGTGCAGGCATTATAGTTTCATTTTTTACTCTTATCTATATTGGAATAGCGTTGTGGCTTTACTTTTCCAGGAGAAAAGGCATTCTTACGGGGCTTATTGCGTTCTCTCAGGCCTATGACCAGAGCAAGAGCAAGTTTTTAGAAGAAATGCTGGTGCCTTACTGTGTGGCGGACATAGCTGGTCATATTTTGTGGATGAACCAGGAAATGGAGACCATTCTTGGGGATGACAAAGGGACTGTTAAAAATATTACCCAGATGTTTCCGGATGTTACAAAGGAAATGCTTGCTACCGGAGGCGAAACGGTAAGCATACACAGTGCCTTTAAAGATAAGAAATACCGTGTGGATATGAAAGAGATCCATACAGAAGAAGCGCAGGCTGCAGCAGTAGAATGCGGACTGGATGAAGGCAATTCTCTGGTAACAGCCATTTATCTTATTGATGAGACCCAGATGCTCCTTTATAAGCAGCAGATCAACGACCAGAAGCTGGTGGCAGGTCTGATTTATCTGGATAATTATGATGAGGCTTTAGAAAGCGTAGAAGAGGTGCGCCGTTCTCTTCTCACTGCACTGATCGACCGTAAGATCAGCAAGTATATTTCTTCCATGAACGGTATTGTAAAAAGCATTGAGAAGGATAAATATTTCTTTGTTATCAAGCAGCAGTACGTTGCCAGGATGCAGGAAGAGCGATTCTCTATTCTGGAAGATGTAAAGACTGTAAATATTGGAAATGATATGGCGGTCACCTTAAGTATCGGTATTGGTATGAACGGTGAAAGCTATGCCCAGAATTATGAATATGCAAGAACCTCCATTGATATGGCTTTAGGCCGCGGCGGCGACCAGGCGGTTGTCAAGGATTCTGATAAGATCCTTTATTACGGTGGAAAAGCCCAGCAGATGGAAAAGACCACCCGTGTAAAAGCCCGTGTAAAAGCACATGCCTTAAAAGAACTGATGGATAACAAGGACCGTCTGCTGATCATGGGACACAGGCTGGCAGATATTGATGCTTTTGGCGCAGCAATTGGTATTTACCGCATTGCCATGTCCATGAATAAAAAGGCAAATATCGTGCTCAATGATGTAACTTCCTCTGTGCGGCCTATGATGGAGCGCTTCCAGAACAATCCGGAATATCCGGATGATATGTTCTTAACAGGCGCAAAGGCGGCAGAGCTGGTGGATGCAGGAACCATGCTGGTAGTGGTGGATGTAAACCGTCCAAGTATTACCGATGAGCCAAGCCTGCTGCGTCTGATCCGTACCATTGTGGTTCTGGATCATCATCGTACCAGCAGTGAAGTGATCGACAATGCAGTTCTCTCTTATGTAGAGCCATATGCTTCTTCTGCCTGTGAAATGGTTGCAGAAGTGCTTCAGTATATTGCAGATGGCATTAAAGTAAGGCCCTGCGAGGCAGATGCCATGTATGCAGGTATCGTTATTGATACCCAGAATTTCACCAATCAGACCGGTGTGCGTACCTTTGAGGCGGCTGCATTCCTTAGAAGAAGCGGCGCTGATGTAACAAGAGTGCGCAAGCTGTTCCGTGAAAACATGGTGGATTATCAGGCGAAGGCAGAGGCAGTAAGGGCGGCAGAGGTTTATATGGATGCATTTGCCATTAGTGTATGCCCGGCAGAAGGTCTGGACAGCCCGACTATTATCGGCGCCCAGGCGGCAAATGAGCTTCTTGAGATCAAGGGCATCAAAGCTTCTGTGGTACTTACAGATTATAACAATACTATTTATTTCAGTGCCCGGTCCATTGATGAAGTCAATGTTCAGGTCATGATGGAAAAACTGGGCGGCGGCGGCCACAGGACCATTGCAGGTGCCCAGATGCAGGGCGTTACGGTTGAAGAGGCCAAGGAGCGCTTAAAAGCAGTCATCCGTCAGATGATGGATGAAGGAGATGTGTCTTAGAGATTTATAACATAGATAGAAAGGAAGTTTTGTAAAATGGAAATCGTATTATTAGAAGATGTAAAAGCATTAGGTAAAAAGGGACAGGTTGTAAAGGTAAATGACGGTTATGCCCGCAACTTCATTCTTCCAAAGAAGTTAGGCGTAGAAGCAACCTCCAAGAACTTAAACGACTTAAAGCTTCAGAAAGCAAATGATGCAAAGATCGCAGCTGAGCAGCTGGCAGCAGCTAAGGAACTGGCAGAGAAGTTAAACAATGCTTCTGTAACTGTTTCTATTAAGGCTGGTGAAGGCGGCAGAGCATTCGGTGCTGTTTCTTCTAAGGAAATTGAAAAGGCAGCTAAGGATCAGTTAGGTCTGGAGATCGACAAGAAGAAGATCGTATTAAATACACCAATCAAGGCTATTGGCAGCTTTGAGGTATCTGTAAAGCTTCACAAAGAGGTAACTGCAAAGCTGGCAGTTAAGGTAGTAGAGGCATAACTGTTATTGCTATTTTAAGACAGAGGAGATAATTTTATGGAAGAGACCCTTATTAAGCGGGTGCTTCCTCACAGTATAGAGGCGGAACAGTCTGTTATAGGTTCTATGTTAATGGACAGGGAAGCGGTAATCGCTGCATCGGAGATCATCACGGGCAGCGATTTTTATCAGCAGCAGTACGGGATCATGTTTGATGCCATGGTGGAACTGTTCAACGAAGGAAAGCCGGTAGATCTGGTCACCCTTCAGGACCGTTTAAAGGAAAAGGATGTTCCGCCAGAGGTCAGCAGCCTGGATTTTGTCCGGGATATTATTACCATTGTGCCTACATCGGCCAATGTAAAGTCCTATGCTGCGATTGTCAGTGAGAAAGCAGTTTTGCGCCGGCTTATAAAGACCACAGAAGAGATCGCGAATACCTGTTATGCGGGAAAAGAGCCTTTGGAAAATATTCTGGCGGATACGGAAAAATCCATTTTCGACCTGCTCCAGAACAAGGGCGGACAGGAATTTGTGCCTATTAAACAGGTTGCTATCAATGTTCTGGAAAAGATTGAGGATGCCTATAAAAACCAGGGAACGGTTACTGGTATCCCTTCTGGATTTATTGATCTGGATTATAAATTATCCGGTTTCCAGCCTTCTGATTTTATCCTGATCGCAGCGCGCCCTTCCATGGGTAAAACGGCCTTTGTCTTAAACGTAGTTGACTATGTTTCTGTGCGAAAGAACCTGCCATGTATGGTATTCAGCCTGGAAATGTCAAAGGAGCAGCTGGTAAACCGTATGCTGTCCATGGAGTCCAATGTAGATTCCCAGAAGCTGCGTACAGGTACTCTGACAGATTCTGACTGGGACGCAGTTGTGGAAGGCATCGGCATTATCGGTAATTCCAAGCTGATCATTGATGATACACCAGGTATTTCCATTTCCGAGCTGCGCTCCAAATGCAGGAAAATGAAGCTGGAGTATGGCTTAAGCATTGTTATCATCGACTACTTACAGCTGATGAGCGGAAACCGCAAGGGGGGAAATGACAACCGTCAGCAGGAAATTTCTGATATTTCCCGTTCCTTAAAGGCCTTAGCCAGAGAGCTTCATGCCCCGGTCATTGCATTATCCCAGCTGTCACGTGCCTGCGAGACCCGTACAGACCACAGACCTATGCTTTCCGACCTTCGAGAGTCCGGAGCCATCGAGCAGGATGCGGACGTTGTTATGTTCTTATACCGTGATGATTACTACAATAAAGACACCGAACATCCAAACGAGGCCGAAGTCATCATCGCTAAACAGCGAAACGGCCCAATCGGTACCGTAAACCTGATCTGGAAGCCTGAATACACCAAGTTTGTAAATGCGGTGCGTCCTCAGGGGGGAAATCAGGAAGGATAATAAAGTATTGTGTATATTTGGCGCTTGCATCAGTTGGTGCAGGCGCTTTTCTTATAGTTTTAGTCATAATAGTGATTCTCAACGCATACATTGATAATAAACAGCGGCAAAAAGGGCTGCAGTTAATCAGAATGATACGTGATGTGAAGGAGAGAATGGCTATGGATGAAGTACATTATCTTATATCGGATGCGTCCAGGAAGGTGGATGTGGAAGCCCATGTATTAAGATACTGGGAGGAAGAACTGGAGCTTGGGATCCCCCGGAATGAAATGGGACACAGGTATTATACAGATTTTCATATCCGGCTGTTTAAACAGGTGAAAAATCTGAAGGAAAAGGGGTACCAGTTAAAGGCTATCAAGCATGCTTTGGAGCAGATGAAAAAGGATGGCAAGCTGGAAGGGGAGCTGACGGACGAGCTGTTAGAGCAGGATATGGACGCTGCTTTAAAGGAGCTTAAGGAAGAGGAAAGTACGGCAATGGTTGCGGCGACAGGAGAAGGAATGGCTCTTTCTGCCAGTGCAGAGGAAAAAATGGCACAATTCCAGCAGATGATGAACCTGATCATCGGACGGGCTTTGGAAGTGAATAACGAGAAGCTGAGCCAGGATATCAGCTGTCTTGTAAAGGAACGGCTGGCAGGTGAACTGGAGCTGCTTTTAAAGGATTCTGACCAAAAAGAGGAAGAACGGTTTCGCCTGTTAGATGAAACCATCCGTTCTTTTCAGAAAAGCGGGCAGGAAGAGGCAGCTGCGGCAAAAGTGCCGTTTTTTAAGAAAAAGCGCTTTGGACGAGGAGCTAAGAAGCTTTTTCACAGGGAGAAAAGAAGTTAAAGAAATTGAAAAATGAAGAATAGGAAGGACAAGCCGGGGAAGTGCTGCCGCAAGGACAGTACCAGGTTTGTCCTTTTTTGCGATTTTCTTAAGACCGTGAAAAATATCGAAAAATAGTAGGATATGTGTTATAATCTGATAAGCGCAGAAGAAGTCTTTGAATGCGTCACTGGCGCATTCTCGACATGCATGGCAAAACAAGCGCCGCTAAGAGCGGCATTTGTTTTTCTTGCGCCACCAACGAAGGACCCGCCTGCACCAGCAGGCAGTGGAGCGCGCCAGCGCGGGGGTCCTGAGTGGACTTAAAAGCACAAACGACAACAAGCGAGGACACATTTCATGAACCAGAAATATACATATTATCTGAGACACGCCTGCGTATCCGGCGCACTGGCGGCGGCACTGGCGCTGGGGGGCTGTTCTTCCGGTGACAGCGGGGTTGCTGTTCAGAATGAAGCAGCGGCATCGGCAGATGCTGCAGACGGACAGGCAGTTTCAGACGGAACAGATGAGACCATAGCACCTTTAGGACTGGAAGGTCAGGTGCTTCCGGGACTGGATGATGTAGAGCTTCCAGAGGACGCAGAACCGGCACCTCAGTATTTAAGAGAAGGTGTACGCCATGAGATCGTAAAGAAGCTGCAGCAGCGTCTGATGGACTTAGGCTTTATGGATAACGATGAGCCTACAGATTACTTTGGACAGGTAACTCTTACCGCAGTAAAACATTTCCAGAGACAGAACGAACTGCCTCAGGACGGCATTGTAGGTGATACTACCTGGAATGAGTTGATGGCAGATGATGCCAAGCATTATGCAGTATCTAAGGGAACCCAGGGTGATGATATCCAGAAGATCCAGCAGCGACTGTATGAACTGGGGTATCTGGCTTCTGCAGATCAGGTAACCGGTAATTTTGATGATGCTACAGAAACGGCTGTATTAAAGCTTCAGGGTGTCAATGGCCTGGCAGAAGACGGAAAAGTAGGTCAGCAGACCTATAACCTGATGTACAGCGATGACATTAAGGCAAATATGCTTGCATACGGTGAAAAGAGTGACGTGGTACTGGCATGCCAGCAGCGTTTAAAGGATTTAGGCTATCTGACTACAACGCCAGATGGTACATACGGTCAGGATACTATGATCGCAGTAAAGCAGTTCCAGGCCAGAAATGACCAGGTAGTAGATGGTTACTTAGGACCGTCTACACGTATTGTCTTAAACAGCCCGGATGCCAAGCCAAACGGCCTGATGATCGGTGAACAGGGCGATTCCGTTACCAGAGTACAGCAGCTGTTAAGCAAGTACGGCTATCTGCCGTCTTCTAATGTAACTGGTTATTACGGCGAGGCAACAGAGGACGCTGTAAAGAACTTCCAGTCACGAAACGGTCTGTCTGCAGATGGTAAGGTAGGCGTTCTGACCATGGCAAAACTGACCAGTGATGATGTTAAGAAACCGGCAGCTACTACCGCAGCATCTAATAAGAACAATAAACCGAACAATGGCAATAAAAACAATAATTCAAACAATAGCAACAATGGAAACAATAACAGCGCACCAGCTCCGAGACCAGCGTCAGGATCAGGTGTTTCCGCACTGATCTCTGTAGCATCTTCCAAGTTAGGCAGCCCGTATGTATGGGGAGCAAAGGGACCAAGCTCCTTTGACTGCTCCGGTTTCGTATACTGGTGCTTAAAGCAGGTAGGTGTAAGCCAGAGTTACATGACTTCCTCCGGCTGGAGAAGTGCAGGACGTTATACAAAGGTAAGCAATTTTAATGATATCCAGGCAGGTGATATTGTAGTTGTAAGAGGTCATGTGGGTATTGCGGCAGGCGGCGGAACCGTTATTGATGCTTCATCCAGTAACGGTAAGGTAGTACACAGAAGCTTAAGCTCATGGTGGAGAAGCAACTTTATCTGTGCTTGGCGTATCTTTTAAGCAGTAAACGAACATCCGCTCCGCGCCTGCCGGCGCGAACGCAGGTGATATAATTGCAGCAAATTTGCGCCCGACTGGGCGCAAAACCATATATCAACAAAGGAGGGGTATTTATGCAGACGATCCTGGTATGTGATGATGATAAACAGATCGTGGAAGCCATTGACATTTATCTTACAGGAGAAGGCTTTAAGGTTATAAAAACATATGACGGTTATGAGGCTCTGGAATATCTGGAGACTCAGTCGGCGGATCTTTTGATCTTAGATGTAATGATGCCGGGACTGGACGGCATCAGAACCACTTTAAAGGTCCGTGAGACCAGCAGTATCCCGATCATCATTTTATCTGCAAAATCAGAGGATGCAGATAAGATCTTAGGACTGAATATCGGGGCAGATGACTATATTACAAAACCATTTAACCCATTAGAACTGGTGGCAAGAGTCAAGTCCCAGCTGCGCCGTTATACCCAGCTTGGAAATATGAACCAGCAGGCAGAAGGCCAGGTCTATAAGTGCGGCGGCCTCCAGATCAACGATGATAACAAAGAGGTTACGGTGGACGGAGATCCTATTAAGCTGACTCCTATCGAGTACAATATCCTTCTGCTTCTGGTAAAGAACGCAGGAAAGGTATTTTCCATTGATGAGATCTACGAAAAGATCTGGAATGAGGAAGCAATCGGCGCTGATAATACGGTAGCTGTCCACATCCGCCATATCCGTGAAAAGATCGAGATCAACCCAAGAGAGCCAAAATATCTGAAGGTAGTCTGGGGCGTAGGTTATAAGATCGAAAAGCAGTAGGTGGCTTATGGAGAAGAAATCTTTTGGTCTGAGAAAATGGAAGATATTTCTCACATTGCTTCATGTGATATTTCTCATTATCACGCTGGCGGGCATCAGCGCCATGTATTTAAACGGCGGATACGGAAAAGGCATCCGCTGGATCTATGATGAAACTTATGAGGACTCCGACGCCTTCTGCTCCCAGCTGGGGGTAGATATCAGTAATATTTTTACCTACATTGGCTACAAGGACATGTTTGAGACAAACGGGGTCCTGGACATGCACAAGGCCATTGTGCGTATTACAGACGGACCAGGCGTAGATGAAGATATGACGCTGGACCAGATCATCCGCTATGCCAAGATCCGAGGATATTACCTGGGGGAAGATTTTACAGTCCAGGGATCTCCTATGGCTATGGATGAAGACGATATGGAGGTCACAGTAGAGTACAAAACAGACAATCCGGACCTGGCAGATATTGACGGCCTGGAAAACAGGATGACCAAAGAGGAAATGGCTCTGGATATCCTGGATCGCCTGGGAAAATATTATACGATCTTTTACAATTTCATCAGCAATAATACCAACGTTCGTTTCCGTATTTACTATAAAAACAATGACGGAAAAGAGACGCTGTATACCAATGTTCCCTCCATGTCTTTAGATGAGCTGCGGGGCTTTGGAAAATATTTATTTATACCTGGAAATACCATTCGTATGGAAAGCAATCTGGCGGTGATCCCGGAAAATGCGGCGTCCCTGCTGGAATTGTGGAACCCTTATGATAATGACCAGAATTACATGGTGGTTTCTGTGGATACCACATATCCTTATTCCGATAAATACGCCAATGAAGCAAGTGAATACAAAGGCGCCCGGTCTGCATTCATTATGGGAATGGGCGGCGTAGTGACAGGCATTGCCGGATTTTTCGCCACACTGGTAGCGTTGGTGCTTTTATCCGGTCATGAGGAGGAATTAAATGGGGAGATCCGTTTATTTCCAATCGATAAAATGTATACGGAGCCCTGTGTTCTTTTGTGGGCGGCGGTAACAGCGGTCCTCTTATGTTTTTGCAAGAAGTTAGGAATTCTGGTCATTGGGCTTTTTGCCTCGGAAGAGCATCTGGCCTACTGGAATAAGCTGTTAAAATACGTTATTCTCTACGGTTCCAGTATTCTCTGTGGTTTCAGCCTTTTAAGGCGTTATAAAGCCAATACCTTATGGGAAAAGAGCATTGCGAAAAAAGCAGTGAATGCTTCTAAGGATTATATTGCCAAAGCCAGTTTCGTGGCAGGAACCAGTCTCTGTTATCTGTTGTTTTTAACGGCCAATGGCATGATGATGTGGGGGATCTTATTCCTTTTTGCCTACAAAGATGAAAGACTGACATACCGCATTTTATTCTATGTATGCGCTATCTTGTTTATTGGGCTGGATGGCTGGGTCTATCACAGACTGTTCCGCAAGGCAGAGCAGAAAGATCTTTTAAACAATGCAATCACCTGCATTGCAAAGGGAGATACGGGATTCCGCCTGAATACGAAAAAGCTGACAGGAAAAGAGAAAACAGTAGGAGATCACATTAATAACATCGGAAGCGGTCTGGACTCAGCCCTTCAGGAAAAGGTAAAAAGTGAACGCTTAAAGGCGGATCTGATCACCAATGTTTCCCATGATATTAAAACTCCCCTCACATCTATTATCAACTATGTGGATCTGTTAAAGCGGCAGAAGATACAGGACCCGAAGATCGCCTCTTATCTGGAGGTTCTTGACCAGAAGTCCCAGCGTTTAAAGACGCTGACAGAGGACCTTGTAGAAGCTTCCAAGGCAAGCTCCGGAAACCTGAAGCTGGAGATCACAGATATTGATCTGGTGGAACTGGTGCAGCAGACAAATGGCGAGTTTGAGGAACGTTTTGAACTGCGCCGGTTAAAGATCATCTCTGATTTTCCAGATGGCATGATCATTATTAAGGCAGACGGCCGCAGACTGTGGAGAGTGCTTGAAAATCTTTATACCAATGCGTTTAAATATGCCCAGGAAGGCAGCCGCGTCTATGTGGAAGTAGCCGCTGTAGACGGCAAAGCCATTTTCACCATGAAAAATGTTTCGGAGAAGCCGTTAAATATCAGCCCGGATGAACTGACAGAGCGATTTGTCCGGGGGGATGTGGCGAGAACCACAGAAGGCAGTGGACTGGGACTTTCTATTGCAAGAAGCCTGACTCAGCTGCAAAATGGTGAGTTTGTGATCACCATTGATGGGGATCTGTTTAAGGCTCAGGTGATCTTCCCAGAAGAACGGCAGGAGACGAAAGCAGAAGCCCGTTTGGAGCGTTCTGGGGAAGAAGAGACAAAGGAGAATGTGGCTGCAGAGTCCAAAACAGCAGAACAGCCTTCTGAGACGGCTCCTTACAGCTGGGATGTGGCAGTAGAAGGAGATGCCCATTTAACAGAAAAAGAAGAGATTCTGATCCGGGGCGGAAAAAAGCAACAAGGGTTATAATAAAAAAGAAAGACAGGAAATGCATATGTACGAGACAAGTAAGATCCATGAGATCGCGGAAAAAAAGTCAGAAGAGATCGCCGGTATCCAGCATTCTATTTTTGATCTGGCTGAGTATGGCTTTGAGGTCTACAAAAGTGCCGCATATCTGGAAGAACTTCTGGAAAAAGAAGGCTTTACAGTAGAGCGGGGCATCGGCGGAATGGAGACCGCTTTTGTAGGAACCTACGGAAGCGGAAAGCCAGTGATCGGTATTTTAGCAGAGTATGACGCACTGCCAAATATGAGCCAGAAAGCAGGAGAGACAAAGCCATGCCCTATTGAAGGGAAGAAATATGGCCATGCCTGCGGACACAGTGCTCTGGCAGCAGGAACCGTTGGAGCGGCGATCATTGCCAAGGAATATTTAAAAGAGACTGGAAAAACAGGAACTGTAAAGATCTTCGGCTGTCCGGCAGAGGAAACCGGCTTCGGCAAGAGTTTTATGGTTAAAAGAGGCTGCTTTGAAGGCCTTGACATGTGCTTTACCTGGCATCCAATGGATCATACCACTCTTTGGGGCCGTACACTTGCGTATTATAAAGTACGCTTTGACTTTAAGGGCATTACCGCTCATGCGGGCGGTGCGCCGG
>JBNMGK010000207.1:0-5147 GCA_050872205.1 Enterocloster sp. | reverse complement strand
GCCAGACCAGACCATTTTCTGCAGATGATGATGTACAGAAAGGGCGCCAGAAACACCAAAAGCAGCAGCTGGAACAAATACCAGAAAACAGGATTATACTTATAATACACTGCCGCCATAAATAATTCTTTCAAATCAAAGGCAACTGCCTCTTTTCCAATGATCCTTTTTACAAAAGAAAGTCTTGTAACCACAACATAGCCCAGATAATAAAGGGTATTCCACAAAACATAAGGGAGAAGAACGCTTTTGCACCGGCTCCTCCATTTAGCTGCTGTTTTAGAAAACTGGAAATTTCTGTAAAAAAGATAGGCAGAGATCATAAAAAAGCCAGGAACCGCAATCTGTCCTAAGGTCTGGGCAAGAAAGAACTCCAGCCTGTAAATCAGGCTTTCCCGTCCCATTTCTCCTAAAAACAGCTCTGTATTTTCAGAATGGACCCATACCACCATTAGACTGAGGATAAAGCTCATCCACCAGATATGTTCCCGAAACCATTTCTCCCTCATATCTTTTCCCAACTTTCCCACATACTTTGATGTACTCCTGACATACATCCTGTAAAAAAGGGCTGCGCAAAACAGCTTTTTACTGCTATTTTGTTACAGCCCCTGTGAATTTATATAGTATATAACTGGATCAGCGCTCCTGATTAAGCATTATTTTCGCTTTTCTTAGCAGCCTGCTGCTCTTTGTATCTGTCCAGAAGCTTGTTGATCCTCTTGGTAGGTGTCAGCAGATCGCTTAAGGATGCATCATGGTTCAGATTATCAATGATAAGGGCAATGTACTTGCTCATATCTACATCAATATAGTATGGTCTGCTTAACAGATCTGGTGTCTGGTATACCAGGTTGGTAGTAAGGATACGGTCGATCAGGCCATCCTGATAATACTGGTCAAACTTGGCAAGACCACCGGTGAACAGACCAAAGGTTGCACAGATAAATACTTTTCTTGCCTTTCTGCGCTTTAATTCCTTGGCAACATCTAACATACTCTCGCCGGAAGAGATCATATCGTCAATGATCAGTACATCTTTTCCTTCTACGCTGGAGCCTAAGAACTCATGAGCAACGATTGGGTTTCTGCCGTTTACGATCTTGGTGTAATCACGGCGCTTATAGAACATCCCCATATCCAGTCCCAGCATATTTGCAAAATAGATAGCGCGGCTGGTACCGCCTTCATCCGGGCTGATGACCATCATGTGGTCGCTGTCGATCTGTAAGTCTGGTTCATTCTTTAACAGATGCTTTAAGAACTGATAAATAGGCTGTACAGTCTCAAATCCCTTTAACGGAATAGAGTTCTGTACTCTTGGGTCATGTGCATCAAAAGTAATGATATTTTCAACACCCATATTTACAAGTTCCTGAAGAGCCATTGCACAGTCTAAGGACTCTCTTCCGGAACGCTTATGCTGACGGCTTTCATACAGGAATGGCATGATAACGTTAATTCTGCGTGCCTTACCTGCTGCAGCAGCGATAATTCTCTTTAAATCCTGGAAATGATCATCTGGAGACATATGATTTGTCATTCCAAACAGTGAATAGGTCAGACTGTAATTACATACGTCTACCATAATATAGAGGTCATCACCTCTGACAGATTCTTCAATGGTTCCTTTTCCTTCACCGGAACCAAATCTTGGTGTATTTGCTTCCAGAATATAGGAATCTCTCTGATATCCGGAAAATGCGATGGTTGACTTATGTTCGCTTTCTCTCTCTCTTCTCCACTCTACCAGATAATCGTCCACCTTTTTTCCAAGACCTGTACAGCTCTTTAAAGGAATAAGGCCTAAAGGACCTACCGGAATTGTTTCAATGATTTTTTCCTCATATAACATGATCTTTATCCTCCTGTTTTAACTGGCACTGCCTCATTATCTCACACGACATCTCATACCAATGCCAGCATATATCTTTATACCATTTTTCGTTTGTATCCGTCAAGGTATCTGGGACCTATCTTGGGAAGTTATCTTTTTAACAGACGGATATCCCTTCCGTAAAGAGGAATAATACGATAACGCATGATCCGTGAGGTCACACGATCCGTATAGGAATCCCGCAGCTGGGTCAGGGAAAGGTTGGTGGAAATAATGGTGGAACGATTCATATTCATACGCTCATTGATGCAGTAAAACAGCTGGGAAGAGGTAAAACTGTTGTTTAATTCTGTTCCCAGATCATCAATGATCAACAGGTCACATTCTAAAATATAGCGATATGTGTCCTTCATCTCTTCCGCCTGATCGTAGTCGAATTTATTTTTAGAAAATACATCAAACAGATCACCTGCGGAAAAATAGATCACAGAATGATAACTGTCCATAAGCTTTCTGGCAATACAATTGGTAAGAAAAGTCTTTCCAACACCTGTACTTCCTGTAAAAAGCAGGTTATCATGTTCACTGTCAAAATTTTTCACAAATTCCAGACAGCTTTTTACCACCCGGTTCATATAATCTGCATTGGTCATGCCGATCTCCGGAATGATCTGGCTGTTGTCATAATACTGAAAGGAAAGCTTATCGAAATTTTCCTGCTCCAGCACCCGTTCCAGATTGGACTGGGCATATAAAAGCTTCATCTGGGCCCGTAAAAAGCAGTGACACTTGTGTCCATCCACCCAGCCTGTATCCCTACAGTCTTTGCAACGGTAGTGAAGCTCCAAATAGTCATCTGGAAAACCTGCTGCTTTGATCAAAAGAGCTTTCTGTTCCTTTAGATCTGCCAGCTTTTCACGAAGCTCATAGATGGCATCCTGGCTGCCTTCTAACAGCTTTCTGGCACAGGCAACAGAGCGTTCTGCGATCTCTGCTTCCAACTCTTTTACTGCCGGAACCTTTTCATATACCTCTTTTTTTCTGGCTTCCTGGCTGTGCTGGTTTTCTATCTGCTGTTTTCCATATTCTCGCATAATAGCGTCATACTGGGAATTGCTTAATGCCATGGGTCATTCTCCTTATGGTCAGTGCTGTGAGTTAAAGATTCCATTTTCTAATCTCTGCTTATTTTGGACTGTCCATCCACTCTTTTACATTTTGCAGCATCAGGGCATCATAATCTGTGTCACGCTGCTTAAAATTATGGAACTGGTTATTGGAAGTTTTACGGTTATTCTGGGCGTTGTTTACTGCGTTTCCATAGCTTTGAAACCGCTTGGCCGCATTGTTTGCCCGTTCTGACCTGCGTGCATCTATTCCTTTGACATCATCTAATGTTTTTACGCCTGCTTTTTTCCAGTCTGTAAGAATAGAATCTGCATACTGGAAGCTTGGGGTGTGGATAGCATTGATAGTACGGCTGCAGGCCTCTAATACCAGAGCCCGGTCAAAACCATAATCCTTAAACCACTTTTCCATTAGCTTCTGCTCCGGCACTGCCGGTTTGCGGCTGTTTAAGCCAAAAGCTTTCATAACAGCAAATGCATCCTTTGTATAGGATGTGCTGTATTCCTGGGCATCCTGGGCTGTACGTATCCCTTTTTCATGCCAGCTTAAGGCTACTGTTTCCAGGTAGCGTACCGATGTATGTCCGTTCTGAGCACAGTATTCTGCCAGATATTCCAATAAACCAATATTCATGCCAAGAGTATCGTAAAGATAAGCAAATACCTGACAATCCCTTGGTGTAAAGGCTTTGTTTAAAAACTTCTGTGCAATATATAAAAGCTGAGAAAATTCCTCATCCTTATTTAAACGGCTTACCTGCTCTGCGGAATAAACAGGAGCTGGGGCAGGGGCCTGGGCTGCAGATGTTTCCTCCACTGCGGCTGGAGTTATTTCCAGATCTATGTGCCAGTCAGACTGTTTTTCTTTAGCTGGCATACTTTCCTGCAGCGACTCTAAAACTCCTGCTTTCTGCCAGTAATTAATGGCCCGCTTCACATCTGCTTCTGTATGGTTTAAGGCATCTGCGATCTGCTCCAGGGTCAGACTCTCCTCATTTTGATGGCGGAGTATGTAAAGATATACTTTTACATATTCCCCGTTGGCAGCTGCCATGAAATTATCAATAAATGTATCGGCTACAGGGGTCACTCCCACGTTTAACCGGTCCTTAAAAATCCTGCTCATCCTTACCACTCCTCGTTGTTTTCATCATAACACATCCACAAAAAAAAGAAAACAGGTGCATTTTTACACATCCACAAATGTGGATATTGTGGATAATGTGGACAGCGGTCTTTATTTTTCCCGCTGCCACACTGACATACACCTGTCTTCTCCGCATAAAACCTCATATTTCTTAATCGTGCGACATTTTTTTATGTTAATCTGGAAATCCACATTTTTTCGTTCTGGAAAATGTTGAAAACATTGTGGATATTGTGGATAAACCGGGAGTACATCACTCTCCAAGGAGCTTTTCTCCCACTCTTACGATGTCTCCGGCCCCCATAGTTATCAACACATCACCCTGCATACAATGTTCAAGAATAAATGTTTCAATTTCATCAAAAGAGGGGATATAGTGGGCTGGTGTTCCCAGTTTTTCGATCCTTGAAGCAATATCAGCAGAGCTTACACCTAAGGTATCAGTCTCTCTGGCTGCATAAATGTCTGCCAGGATCACTTCGTCTGCTGCAGAAAGAGCCTGTGCAAATTCGTCCAAAAATGCCTTGGTACGGGTATAGGTATGCGGCTGGAATACGCACCACAGTTTCTTGTGGGGATAATTTTTCGCTGCTGACAGTGTTGCAGCGATCTCCTGTGGATGATGTGCGTAATCATCGATAATGGTCACTCCGCCGATCTCGCCTTTTTTCTCAAATCTGCGGTCTGTTCCCTTAAAGTTTTTAAGGCCAGCCATAATAGCGTCAAAACCAATACCCAGTTCCATAGCTACTGCAATAGCTGCCAGGGAATTGTATACATTATGCTCACCGGTTACACCTAAGGTAATACGGTTGACGATCTCACCCTGGACCACCAGATCATAGGATGGTCTTGCAAATTCATCATAGGTAATATTCTGGGCTGTATACATGCTGGAAAGGTCTTTTCCAAAGGTTACAATACGGCATGGTAAGCCGGAAGTCAATTCATTTAAGTTGTCGATACCGCTGTTGATGACTAAAAGGCCGCCTTTTGGAAGTTTTTCTGCAAATAAACGGAAGGAATGGCGGATATC
>JBNMGK010000452.1:0-1970 GCA_050872205.1 Enterocloster sp. | reverse complement strand
TCTCTGCATAATACAGACGGCTTGGACGGCCTGCATATTCATTTAACAGCTCCGTCAGCTCTGCCTGGAACTGAGGATCATTTTTGTAATGATTATACGCCTCTTCCAGCTCCATCACTGCATTCATCAATGTTTCCGGAATATACTGACCTCCATGGATCCCGAAACGTCCTTTTGCATTTGACATATCTTTTCCTCCTCTTGTCTGTCTAACCTTAGTGTTTTTTCCTTCTTTTCCTTCATCTGTCGTGACAGTTGTCAAAATCTCCTGCAAGCAGACCATTCACTCCTATCACGCAAAAAAGTCCCTGACGATATAAATATCATCAGGGACGGAATAAACCGCGGTGCCACCTCTGTTTCACATAAGCTGTGCGCTCTGCGTAGTACTATCATACTACCGGCTATTAACGTCAGCCCCACGTCGCAGAATACTCGAAGTCACCTTCTTTGACTGCGCCCTCAACGGTCCATTTGACAATCTGGGTTCTATCGGACTTCCACCAACGCCGACTCTCTGTGAGGCCATAACTGCCGTTATCTCCGTTTCAACGGTTTTCTAATGAAGTTGTTTGGAGTATAGCACTGTACTACGTTAATGTCAATAGGTCTTTTTCAGTTTTTTCAAGATCTTTTTATCAACTATCTGACTACGCCTGAGGCTGGCTGATACTATTATAAACCTGCTGTACCTGGTTTTGCAGCTCATCATAGTAGTCAAAATGGATCAGGACCAGCTTATCATCGATCTGGCGTACATACCAGTCTGAGTGATGAGCGGTTCCATCGCCAAAATCGTAGGAAGTCCTGCAGTAGCGGTAGGTATAGCCGCCCAGGTTTACTTCACCGGATGCATCTACCTTATAACCGTCTGTTCCGCCATAATTTACTACTGCATCCATAAAGCGGTCTAATTCCATATCTGCGCCTGTAAAATCTACTGTAATACGATAACTTAATTCTGGATCGTCTACATCTACATGTTCACCGCCAACCAGCGCATAGGTCTGGGCACTGCCATTTCCGATCATAACAGTAGCTGGCTCAGGGAAAGAAAGAGTCATATCAGCCCAGTAATTGGTATAGGTATTGCCTTCCAGCTTTCCAAGAGAATACTCCAGCGCTGTTCTCTCACTTCCGGCGATCATATTTCCTTTATCATCGAAGGTATACTGGATTCCGTTAATGGATCTGGTCACAGAAGTCACCATATGGCCGCTTTCGTCCACATATTTCCAACCGCCATTTTCCTGTACCCAGGCGCTGCGTTCAATGTTTCCATTTCCGTCCAGATGATAAGTAAGTCCATTTTCATCCTGTTCCCAGCAGCCTGCTGCTATCTGTCCGTCTGCCTTCTTATACTGCCAGTTTTCTCCATTTTTATACCAGCCTTCTACTCCTGTATAAGGCTTTAAAAGTCCCAGGAATGCGGCTGCCCGCTGTGCCTGGTCAGAGGAATAGGTCTGGCAGAGCACATAGATCTGGTCTCCTGTGTTTCGGATATAGAAATCATTGACCAGCATTTTTTCCATCTGGTTTAAAAAGGTCTGTGCCTGCTGTTTTTGTTTTTCGGACAGCTGACCGGACTCCAGCTGCCTGCGCATGGACTCTGCCATCATTTTTCCGTAATTTACCTTCAAATACTCATAATCTGCTGCTCCCAGCTTTATAGTGCCGCTTTCTGTCTCTGCCGGGTCCAGGCCGGATTCTTCCAGTTCTGCCTTTAAGGTTTCTACACTAAAAGGCCGTCCGGAACCGTCATCTGCAGGCATGACCATAGCGGTATTAATGATGTAACTTTTATTGGTCTCATCTACCATGGATGCGGCAAAATCCATCTTTCCGCCATTTTCCACCAGATTCGCCACCATTTCTCCAGAAAGAGCAGAAGAAGCGCCGGTTCTGTCTACCTTGTATTCTGACGGTACAGACAGCTCAAAGCCTCCAAAACGGCTGGTGATATTCTGACC
>JBNMGK010000266.1:0-4097 GCA_050872205.1 Enterocloster sp. | reverse complement strand
GCACTGGAAACCTGCGTATTCTCCGGTATGGACGATTTTCAGCGAAAATGCCGAAGCGATGAAAAGAAAAGAGATTTTCAGAAAGCAATCGGTTATTACCTGAGTTTAAGTTCCTGCATCGAGCAGTGTAAAGCAGCCATCAAATATCCGCCTAACGGTCTTCCGGCCCTGTTTAATGGTGCTGGTGGAACCGGAAAAGCCTATCTTTCCAGGCTGATGTATGAATACGCTGTAAACGAACGGGTCATTGGAACTGCAGGCGCAGCTTCTCTCCCGCCCTACATCACAGTAGACTGCTCTGAATATGCCCAGAACGAAGAAAAATTCGCGCTTGCCCTTTGCGGCAGCGAAGACGGAAAAGGCTGGCTTGCAAAAGCAGACGGCGGCATCCTTTTCTTCGATGAGATCGACAGACTCCCATTTTCGGGCCAGGAACTGATCTATTCCTACTTAATTTCGGGACAATACAAAGGATATCATGATGATGAACACATTTTTGATTCCAGCGCAAGACTGGTATTTTCCACCACAAAATCACCGTCGGAAACTCTTTACAAGCCACTTGCACGGATGATCCCCATTGTGATCCCGGTCCCAACATTACACGAACGCACCGCCGATGAAAAAGAGGAAATGTTAGTCTCCTTCCTAAAAGCAGAAGGACGGCGAATGGGTGTAGACGTAAGCATCAGTCAGAACGCCTTTCACTGTATGCTGGAATTTTCCTATGAAAACAACATCGACGAGTTAAAAACCTGCGTTACCAGCAGCTGCGCCGGAGCATATCTGGAAAAAAGCAGCGATGGTATCGCCATTCACAGCTACCACCTTCCGGAATACATGCTCTCTTCCTTAAAACTGGAGGTTGAAGATCAGGACAAACGGATGATCCATTTAAACAGCTACAGCCGTGACACCTCTTTAGGTCAGACGGTACAGTTTTTCCAGATCATGCTGGATGTCTTTGAAGATTACCGTCAGGACATGATCAGTTTTGACGGGCTCATGGCAGAATTCCGGAAACAGTTAAATGACTATTACGACTATCTGATCTATGGACAGAAGCTTGTAAACATCAAGATCTCCACCTATGAGCAGCTGATCAATCAGATCTTTGAAAATGTAGGTGAAATGTACGGCATCAGCCTTTCTAAAAAATACAGTCACTTACTTGCCCGCCGCTTATACATACAGCTTCAGGGCGATCATCTGATCGACAACTGGAACAAACAAAACCATGACGAGATCGAAGAAATGTTTCAGGCTGTCAGCGCTGTTCTTGAAAAAGAATCAGTTATCTGTTCCAGGATCGTAAACCTGATCAAACTGAATCTGGACATTGAAGCAGACAGTTTAAACCAGCTGTTCCTGCTTTTAGATATAAAAAACCAGAACCAGAAGATCCAGGGACTTTCCGCAGCCGGCATTATCTTAAGCCACGGCTATGCAACAGCTTCCAGTATTGCAGACGCCGCCAACCAGATCATTGGCCGAAAGGTATTTGATGCCATTGACATGCCTCTTGACATGCAGATGAATGACGTCACCGGGCTGCTGGAAAAACACATTGAACGATTTATCACCTGTCAGGACGTAGTTCTTCTGGTAGATATGGGCTCCTTAGAACAGATCCACAGCCAGATGCGCGGCCTGCGAAACTTAAATATCGGCATCATCAATAATATTTCCACTGCCTTAGCCGTTGATATCGGCCTTGGCATCTGCGGAAACCAGAAGCTGGAAGACATCCTGAAACGGGCCAGCGAAAGCAATGTCTGCACCTACCGCATCATCCACAATGTACAAAAGGAAGATGCCGTGATCTTCAGCGGAGAAAACGGCATCGACACAACGGAAAAGCTGAAAGAGCTGATCTTAAAGAATTCCGGTGCCTCTATTCCATTGAAATTTGTGGCTTATGATTATTACCGTCTGGTGAAAAACGGCAGCCATGACGAAATATTTAAACAGTACCATGTAAAATGTATCATCGGGCTTTTCAATCCGGAGATCGAAGGAATTCCTTTTATCTCATTAGAGGACATTATTTCCATGAATTCCGCAGAAAAGCTGACAAACATTTTCTCAGAGTACCTGAACGAAGAACAAATGGAAGTCTTCAACCAGAACCTGGTAAAGAATTTCTCCCTGCAGAATGTAGTTGAGTCCATTACCATTTTAAATCCTGACAAGCTTTTAGACGAAGTAGAACAGGCAGTAGGACGGCTTCAGAATATCACAGGAAGAAAGATCGCAGGACGTATTATGATCGGGCTTTATGTCCACCTTTGCTGTCTGGTGGAACGTCTGGTCACCAAAACACCTATTGATAATTATCAGGATCTGGAAGAATTTGAACAGAAACACGCCGATTTTATCAGGCAGGTAAGGGACAGCTTTCAGGATATCTCCCGGCATTACCGGGTGGCTCTGCCTGTAAGTGAGATTGCTTACATTTATGATTACATGCATTTGAATTCAAAAAATAAGCTTTCCGGGCAGGCAGAAAGCCCGGCCGTCCGTGAGGACGAATAGGAGGTAAATATGGGTATTGTACTTGCAAGAATTGATAACCGCCTTCTTCATGGCATCGTAGCTACACAGTGGGCTGGTCGTTCCGGCGCACAGCGCATTATGATCATTGACGACACTGTTGCCAACAATGAACTGACCAAAGCCAGCATGAAGCTTGCCAGACCTACTGGAATGGCTATCTCCATTATCACAGAAGAAACTGCATTAAATAACTTCAAAGCTGGAAAATACAATGACCACACTGTATTTGTACTGGTTAAGAAGCAGGAAACACTGGTTAAGCTGTCTGAGATCGGCGTAAAGATCCCGGAACTGGTAGTAGGCGGAACTGTAAAGCCTGCTGAAGGAGAAGAAGCTGTAAAGCTTTCCCAGAGAGCATTTGCAAAGCCAGATGATATCGAGGCTTACAAGAAGTTAAAAGCAGCGGGAACCAAAATTTATGCACAGTATGTACCTGCAGACGCAGAAGTTTCTATTGACGAATTTCTGAAATAACAAAGGGGGAAATTGTTATGCAATTAAGTGCTTTACAAATTGTACTGCTTGTCCTGGTGGCTGCTGAGATCAACGTTGACCGCCGCGGATTATCACTGACACATGCAAGACCTGTTATCGTAGGTTTCCTGTGCGGACTGATCTTAGGCGATATGAACAGCGGTCTTTACATTGGCGGTACTTTCACACTGATGTCCTTAGGTGTTGCCGCTCTTGGCGGTTCTTCTGTACCTGATTACGGCGTTGCAACCATTATTGCCTGCGCATTTGCAAAAACAACCGGACAGGGACCGGAAGTTGGTATGACCATTGGTCTTCCTGTTGGTATGCTTGGCGTGCAGATGGACGTTTTATACAAGATCTGCAACTCCTTCATTGCTCAGAAATCCCAGAAATACGCAAATGAAAAACAGTTTGGCAAAATGTATGCTATCCTTTACCTTTGCCCTGTTATGGTAGCTGTATTCATGTCTCTTCCAACTGCTATTGCATTAACAGCTGGTGCTCCTTTAGTTCAGGCTATCCTGGATGTACTTCCTTCCTGGGTAACAGGCGGTCTGTCTGTAGCAGGAAAGCTGCTTCCTGGTCTTGGTATTGCCATGCTGCTCCACTACATGCCGGCAAAGAAGTACTTCAACTACATTCTGATCGGCTTTGTACTCAGCGCATACATGGGCGTACCGATCCTTGGTATCGCATTCCTTGGTGTAGCTTTAGCTTACAAGTTCTATATGGATGAAGAAGCAAAGGAAAATGTAGGATTTGCAGGAGGTCTTGAAGATGAATAATGAGAATGAAGTAATGGAAAAAGCTCCCGTTTTAACCAAAAAAGACTGTGTGAAAGGTGCCATCCGCTGGTCCTTAATGGCAGTAACAACCTTTAACTATGATACCCAGCTTGCTCCAGCCGTTGTTTTCGGTATCGGACCTCTGCTGCGTAAGATCTACAAAGATGATGACGAATATGTTGAAGCATTAAACAACCATTATAAATATTTCAACACTATGCCATGGCTGGCAAATATCGTTCTTGGTGCTACTCTGGCTCTGGAAGACAAAGAGGGAAT
>JBNMGK010000052.1:0-12593 GCA_050872205.1 Enterocloster sp. | reverse complement strand
GCCCCAGTGCCAACAATACCGGCAACTCCTGCTGCAAATGAAACAACAGCAGAAGAGATCAAGATCGTACCGTTATCATAAGCAGACCTGGAAGCATATTTTTGGGAAAGTTAATGAACGTCTTCCTCATCAAAATCAACGACAACGTAAAATCCACGGGAATTTTCACGGACATCTTTTACGATGCCATATTCGGATTTGATGCGGTCTCTTGCGGCGAAGCAGCCGGACATGGCTACAGCCGGATCGATGATATAGCTGTAGCTGCTGGTTCCTTCCCGCTCGACGATCTTTACTTTATCACCGGCACTTACAAGACCGGGACGTTCCATTTTAAATTCAACGGTTCTCATGATAAGAACATGCCTTCTTTCTTTGTAAATGTTTAAAAATCTAAAGTTCTAAATGTCTGCCGACTTCTTCACAGACCTGGCGGATATAGTCATTTAAACTGCCGCCCTGACAGCCTGCGATAAAGTGATTGCAGCGGTTTACAGGGATGAGTATTTTATAGGCACTGCTGGAGCTTACAGCGGACGCCATGGCAGCGGTGATCTCGCCCATAAGGGAGTCTGCCATAACAATACCAATAGGCCCGATGATCAGATCTGCGTTTCTGGAATTGACGATCACGGGATTTTCGCCGGTGGCTCCATAAGAGGCACCGGCTTTTAACATGGCAGAGGTAGCGATACTGTTGGTTCCAATGGCATAGAGCTCAAGATCCGGGTAGCTGCTTTTTAACTGTTCGATCACTGCTTTTCCCATGCGTCCGCCCTGGCCGTCTATGATCACGATCTTCATATATCAGGATCCTCCTTTAAAATCGAAAGTTCTCTCAGAATCTTTATCATATCATATCTATTGACAATTTGAAAGGATTGCGGATAGAATGGAGGTCAGAAATACGGGCTGAGGTCCGTTGATATGTGAATCGTAACAAATGTGGGGGTATTAAAGTGTCTGAGAAGAAATACCAGAAGGTAAAAGAGTTTCTTCTGGAAAATATAAAAAATGGTACCTATGTACCGGAACTTCCTATTCCGCCGGAACGGGAGCTGGCTGCTTCTTTAGGGGTCAACCGCATGACCCTGCGAAAAGCGGTAGAAGAGCTGATGTATGACGGATACCTGATCCGTAAAAAGGGAAGCGGGACCTATCTTACAAGGGAAAAAGTGCGTAAGGATGAGCTGATCGCAGCAGATGAAACAGAAGACCATGTGGGAAGTGGGCATGAGATCCGTTTTTTAAGCTGTAAGCTGCATCATGAAGGCAGTTATGGTTTTAAAAACCTGGAATTGCCGGAAAAAGGGAAAGAAGGATACTGGCGGATCCGCAGGGTGAGAAGCCTGGATATGGTGCCTTATGCCTATGAAGATATTTATCTGAGGGAATTTGTTTTTCCAAATGTTGACGAAAGTTATTATTCCATGGGACTTCATGAGATCATAAAGGAAAAAGCAGGAGAGGAACATCCTTTTCGCCAGCAGCAGGTAGAAGCGCTTTTGTGCTTAAAGACAACAGGAGATATTTTAAATGTCAATGTAGGTTCTCCTATCCTGCAGGTAAAGACCTGGTTTTACAGTGCCAAAGAACCAGATAAGATCCTGCTGTACTGCCGCAGTTATCATCCCGGTGATTCTTATACATTCAGAAGCAGGAAAGTAGTTATAAAGTAAATAAAAAATAATGGAAATACTGTTTTATACAGGTGTGCTGACCTGTATAGGGCAGTATTTTTTTGTGAAAAAGCGTTATTCTCAAGCGAGAATAACATTGTTAAAAATTTAATTAATATACCAAAAATATATTGACATATACCAATTGCAAGATTATACTAACCACAGAAAATATGTACCAATTATAAAAATAAAGCAAATTGGTATAATTAAAGGAGGAACAATGAGGTACGTAGGTAAAAGTTATCCCATTCATGATGCAAAGCAGAAAGCTACTGGACGAGCAGTTTATGCAGGTGATATGGAAGTAAAAGGAATGCTTTATGCAGCTGTACTTTTCTCCACGATCCCTCATGGTATTGTAAAAAAACTGGACTGTTCCAAAGCACTGGCACTTCCAGGTGTAGTAGATATTGCACATTGCTTTAATACAACACAGAAGGAATACAGCCGTTATCATACTCAGTTTGGACAGCAGATCTATCATACAGAGCGGATCTTTAATTCACATGTCCGTTTTGTAGGTGACAGGATCGCTGCAGTTGTTGCAGAGACAGAAGAGATCGCAAGAGAGGCTGTAAAGCTGATTGAAGTAGAATATGAAGAACTGCCATATTCCCTGGATATGAATGAAACATTAAAGGGAACCATTGACAACATTCATCCAACAGGAGCTGTTTTTGAAGGAGCCAATGTTAATCTGGGTGAAAAGCCAGAGGGGGATGACCTGGTAAGAGTCAATGTAACAGAGGACTTAGACCGTGTAAACCATATCTGTATGGAGCCTCATGCCTGTGTGGCTGACTATGATCCATGCAGCAAGGAACTGACCATTTATTCACCAAACCAGACTGTTTACGGTATCCGTACTCTTTTAGGTGATATTTTTGAAATGGATTACGCCAAGATCCGTGTAGTTAAGACTACCATGGGCGGTTCTTTTGGTGCAAAGCAGGAGTGGATGTTAGAGCCAACTGCAGCAGCTGCAGCGATCCGTGTTGGTAAGCCGGTAAAACTGGTATACAACCGTACAGAATGTATGGTGTCTACGATCAGCCGCTGTCCTGTACACGCTGAAGCAGAATTTACGTTTGATAAAGACGGAATTTTAAGAGGATTTGACGGAGATATGACCATGGATGCAGGTGGTTATCTGGGCAACTCCTTAAACTACGCAAGAACTGTTGCACTTAAGGTGTTCAGAGGCTATCGTCTTCCATACTGCCATTTCCACACAAAGGCAGTGATCACCAATACCATTGTCAGTGGCGCATTCCGTGGCTGGACTTCACCGGAAGCTACGATCTTGTTTGAACACGGCATGAACATGTCTGCAAGAAAACTGGGTATCGATCCGGTAGAATTAAGAATTAAAAATGTAATGCGTCCGGGAGATATTGACCGTCTGGAGAATACACCGATCGGTAATTTCCGCGCAGCAGAGGCACTGGAAAAAGGCCGTAAGGATTTTGACTGGGATAAGAGAAAAGAAGAGATCAAAGAATTTAACCGTACCAGTAAACGTTACAAGAGAGGCCTTGGCGTTTCTTTAGGCGCCCATGTAAATGGCTTCTACCCTGGAAAGACAGACTATGCAAGAGTAGATATGCGTCTGACAGAAACAGGAAGCGTTCAGGTGAACCTGACACTTCACGATCATGGATGCGGAACAGTAACTGCTTTCCGTATGATCGCAGCAGAGGCACTGGGAATCCCAATGGAAAAGATCAGTTTAGGCGAAGGCGATACCTTATATACCCCACTGGATGTAGGCTGTTTCTCCAGCCGTACTACATATGTAATCGGAAGAGCTGTATGCAACTGTGCAGAAGCTTTTAAGGAGCGGTTAAAAGAGGCAGTTGTAGAACTGACAGATGCTACAAAGGAAGAGCTGGTTGTAGAAAATGACCGTGTTTATTCAAAGACCAATATGGACGTAAATATGGACTGGGGCCAGATCGCAGACCAGTCCCAGCAGATCAGCAAGAGAGAAGTATTTGTAAGCATTGAATATATCCCAGATACCAACCCAGGCGTTGCAGGCGCTCATTTTGCCATGGTAGAGGTTGATACATATACCGGAATGACAAAGATCCTGGATTATCTGGCTGTTCATGATATCGGACAGGCTATTAACCGTGAAATGTGCGTAGCCCAGACCCAGGGAGCTGTTATTATGGGCTCTGGCGCCGCATTATTAGAGCATGAGATCACCAAGCCAAATGGCCAGCCAATGGGCAGCTTAAAGGATTATCATCTGATCAACAGCTTTGAAGCACCAAACGTAAGAGTAGAGTTTATTGAAGACGGTGGCACCGAGGGACCATTTGGAGCAAAATCTATCGGTGAGGTTTGCCATACACCTGTTACAGCTGCTGTTGTAGGCGCTGTCAATGATGCTCTGGGAAGTGATATGAACCATGTTCCGTTAAATCCTGACAGGATCTGTGAGTATCTGAGCAAAAAAGAAGGGGGACAGGAAGCATGAAACTGTCATTTATATTAAATGGAAGACCGAAGATCGTAGAGACAGAGCCTGACAGAAGGCTGGTAGATCTTTTAAGAAAAGACCTGCATATGACAGGAACCAAGGAAGGCTGCGGCGAAGGAGAGTGCGGTGCCTGTACCGTTATCATTGACGGAGAAGCTGTTCATTCCTGCCTGGTTTTAGCATGCCAGCTGGAAGGAAAAAATGTTCTTACCATTGAAGGCCTGGAAGAAAATGGAGAGTTATCTACGATCCAGAAGAACTTCGTAGAAGAGACTGCGATCCAGTGCGGTTACTGCACAACCGGTATGATCATGTCCGCAAAAGCCCTTTTGATGCATAATCCTCATCCAACAGAGGAAGAGATCCGCAAAGCACTGGCAGGAAATATCTGCCGCTGCTCCGGTTATACACAGATCATCAGAGCTGTAAAGAGAACTGCTGAGGAAGGGGGATGTTAATATGCGTTCACTGATGCCAAAGACCTGGGATGAGATCCCGGCAAGCCTGAAGGAAATGACAGAAAATAGCAAATTTGTAGGCGGCGGCACGGATTTTATCATCAAGCTGCGCTTAGGAATGGCACATCCGGACTGCCTGTGCTATTTAGGCTATGTAAAAGAGCTGAAAGAGATCAAGGAAGAGGCAGACGGAAGCCTTTCTATCGGTGCTTACTGCACCATGACCCAGATTGAATTAAATGAGTCTGTAAGAAAGAATTATCCTGCATTAATGGATGCTGCTTCTGATGTAGGTTCTCTCCAGATCCGCAACAACGGAACCATTGGAGGAAATATCGGAAATGCTTCTCCAGCAGGCGATCTGCTCCCGGTTTTATATCTGTATGATGCGAAAATAGAGGCAATAGGACCGGAAGGAACCCGCATAATAGGAATTGATGATGTACTTTCCGGAAGACCGGGACGTCTGACACTGGCTTATAATGAAGCCATTTCCCGTATCATCCTTCCTCCATGCAACATGATCACCAGCTTTGTGAAATTAGGTTCCAGAAAGAAAGTAACCATTTCCCGTATTGGTGAAGCATTAGGTGTTGTAATGGAAAATGACCGTGTAAAGGATATCCGCCTTTACATCGGCGCTATCAGTGTAAAGCCCCTGCGTTTCACACCGGCAGAGGATTTCATCCGTGGTAAAGTCTTAAATGAAGTAAATATACTGGACATGGCCCAGCTTTTATCGGATTATATTAAAGAGAATGTACCAAAAGAGTTTGACCGTGATTATAAAGTATATGCAGCCAAAGGTGCGATGATGGATACATTTGCAAGACTTAGAAGATAAAAACGGGGGACGCCGTATGGAACAGCAAATAGGTGAAAATGGCGAAAAAAAGGAACAGATCGCATACTGGAAATTTCCAATTCTTTCGATCATTGGTATATTACTGTTTTTTGCTTCTGTCTGGAAGGGAACGATCCCGGTAGTGGCAATGATCAATGAAACAAAGGCTCTTTTAGGAGATAAGGTGGGACTGGTGGCTGTGCTCTCCAGTCTCCTGCTTGGGGCCGGGCTTATTCTTTCCTGCTTTCCGGGAATGGAACGTGTAAAAGATTATTTTAAGGATGCAGGACTGCGCAAGATCTTCTGGATCTGTGGGATCATCATTGTGATCTTAAAGCTTTTAAAGGTGCCGCTCTTTTTCCTGGAAGACCCCAATATCGGAGGAAAGATATTAAATCTTGGATCTACGGTATTTATCACCATTGCAGTAGCAGGAAGCCTGGTCATCTTTATTATCCGGTCCGGTCTGGTGGAATTTATTGCAGTGCTTTTAGAACCGGTCATGCGTCCGGTCTTTAAGCTTCCGGGAGAAGCGGCTGTAAACATCCTTTCCTCTTTCGTTTCCTCTGCATCTGTAGGAGTGTTTTTTACAGAACAGTATTACCGCAATAAACGTTATACCACGAGACAGGCATGCTCCGTTGTCAGCAGTTTCAGTGTGATCAGTGTTGGTTACATAGGCGTACTGGCATCTTTATCCGGGATTGGCGATATGTATGGCAGTCTTTTAGTGGTCAGTTTTGTGGCAGTTCTGATCATGGGAGCCATTATGGTGCGTATCCCGCCACTTTCCATGATCCCGGATATCATGATCGACGGAACAAAGGAAGAACGTCAGGCAGAAAGATTATCTTTAAAAGAACGTTTTAAACAGGCTGTAAAGGCCGGAAATACATGTGCCCAGAGCTTTACCTGGAATGCTTTTGTAAAAAATGTGATCCAGTCATTTTCATTTGCACAAAAGATCGTAGGGGTCATGATACCAACGGTTACGCTGGTTTTGACACTGGTATATTACACACCGTTATTTACATGGCTTGGAAAGCCTTTTGTACTGCTTCTCAGTCTGTGCCGTGTGCCGGATGCGGCAATGGCGGCTCCGTCTGTATTAGTGGGGATCGTGGAAGTCAGTCTTCCTTCTATCCTGGTAGGCGGTACTGCGGCAGCTGTCCAGACAAGATTTTTTGTTGCGCTGTTATCCATTATCCAGATCATCTTTTTCTCAGAGGCAGGAAATGCGATCCTTGCGTCAGATGTTCCGCTGGGATTTGGAAAGCTGATAGAGATCTTTCTGGTGCGTACACTGGTGGGAATACCGGTAGCGGCATTCTTTTCCTGGCTTGTGTGTGCGGGACTGTAAAGGTCTTACATAAAATAAAAGGGGATTAAAACAATGAGTGGAGAAGAAATAAAACCACAGGAGATAGCAAAATTTGTTATCTTAAGTATTATTGGCATAGTTATGTATTTTATCCCGGTAAGCGGCAGTGCCGTGCCGGTAGTTATGCTTGTAAACCTGATCAAAAAGGCATTAGGCGGCTATCTTAAATATGTCGTGCTTCTGGCACTGGCATCTTTAACTGCTATTATCATTGGTTCTAAGGTCTTTAAAAATGAATGGTGTACCAGATATCTGGGCGGCGAGAAAACCTCAAAGCTGATCCACTATGTAGTGGCACTGTTAGTAGTGCTGGCTGTATGGTTCAAGCTTCCACCAGCTGCTATTTTTACTAATGAGTCCGTTGGCGGACAGATCCTGGGACTGGCAGGAACCGTTATGCTGACTGTATCTGTCTGCGGCGGATTTATCGTGCTGATCTTAAAATCCGGCGTGGTAGAGTTTGTAGGAACACTGGCTGAACCGCTTATGAAGCCATTATTTAAACTTCCAGGCGCTGCAGCTGTCAACTGTCTTTCTTCTTATGTAGTAAGTGCTGCAGTTGGTGTATACATGACAGATCAGTATTATGAATCTGGTGTATACAACAGAAGAGAAGCAGTAACCGCGGCAACCTGCTTTTCTACTATTTCTGTAGGTTATGTGGGCGTTCTTTGTTCTTTAGGAAGCATTAATGAAATGTATGGCACCATTCTGGCGCTGTCCTTTGTAATGGTACTGGTAATGACTGCTATTACTGTAAGGATCCCACCCATCTCCCTGATCCCGACTACCTATATGGAAGGTGTAAAGAGAGCAGAGGAAGAGGAGAAAAACGGCTCCAGACTTCACAAAGCTGTAAAAGCAGCTGTGATCCGTTCCAGAGAGTTCAACGGAAAAGCATTTAAGGACAGTATCATCAGTGCGCTGAAATTCTCCCAGAAGATCATTGCGTACATGATCCCGATCGTTATTGTAACTTTATCTTTAGTACATCTGACCCCATTATTTACCTGGCTTGGAAAACCGATCGCTCCGATCTTAAGTCTTTTAGGCGTACCGGATGCAGTGATGGCAGCACCTTCTGTTCTTCTTGGATTTATTGAGGTCAGTCTTCCTGTTATCTCTGTAAGTACTGGTGCGACGTCTGCTACTGTATTTTTCGTAGTTATGATGTCTATCTGTCAGATCATTTTCATGACAGAGGCAGGAAATGCCATGTTAGGTACCAAATTTAAAATGAGCTTTTTACAGTTAGTTGTGATCTTCCTTGTAAGAACCGTGATCTCCCTGATCCTTGTTGCAGGTTTAATGCATCTGTTGTATTAGTTCTATCTTGACAAACAGGACTTAAATGTTATAATCAAGGTTAGCAGAAATGCAAAAGGCATTGAAGGAACCAGTAATCTGTGGAAAGCAGACAGAGAGCAGCCGGTTGGTGGAAAGGCGCATGTGGGAGACAGAGGAAGACCAGTCCTGAGCCGTATCAGGGAACTTGAATAAGGGAAATGATACCGTACCCCGCGTTAAGGGATGAATGAGTGAAAATCAAGGTGGAACCGTGTATATGCACCCTTGGACATAGAGATATGTCCAGGGGTTTTTTAATACATAAAAGCCGAAAGGATATATCCCAAAGATCTAAAAACGCGTTTAAAAGCGAAAGGAGTTTACCATGAAGATTATTTTACCAGACGGAAGTGTTGAAGAAGCAAAAGACGAATTAAGAGCCATCCGCCACACTGCTTCCCATGTACTGGCACAGGCAGTAAAGAGACTGTATCCAGAGACAAAGCTGGCAATCGGACCGGCAATTGATGACGGATTTTACTATGACTTTGACAGAGAAGGTGGATTTACCCCAGATGATCTGGAAAAGTTAGAGGCTGAAATGAAGAAGATCGTTAAGGAGAACCTGGCATTAAAGCCATTTGTTCTGCCTAGAGACGAAGCAATTAAATTTATGCAGGAAAAGGGCGAGCCTTACAAGGTAGAGCTGATCGAAGACCTTCCAGAAGGCGAGACCATCAGCTTCTATCAGCAGGGTGATTTCGTAGACCTGTGCGCAGGACCACATATCCTGTATACAAAGGGCATCAAGGCATTTAAGCTGACCAGCATTGCAGGTGCTTACTGGAGAGGCAGCGAGAAGAACAAGATGCTTACCAGAATTTATGGTACTGCATTTGCAAAGAAAGAAGACCTGGAAGCTTACTTAACCATGATGGAAGAGGCTAAGAAGCGTGACCACAGAAAATTAGGCAAGGAATTAGGACTGTTCATGTTTGCTGAAGAAGGACCTGGTTTCCCATTCTTCCTTCCAAAGGGCATGACCTTAAAGAATACTCTGATCGACTACTGGCGTGAGATCCACTTAAGAGAAGGCTATCAGGAAGTTTCTACTCCTGTTATCTTAAGCCGTAAGCTGTGGGAGACCTCCGGTCACTGGGATCATTACAAAGAGAATATGTATACAACCGTTATTGATGATGAGGACTATGCTATTAAGCCAATGAACTGTCCAGGCGGTATGCTGGTATACAAGTCCCAGCCTCGTTCCTATCGTGACCTGCCATTAAGAGTAGGTGAGTTAGGTCTGGTACATCGTCATGAGAAGAGCGGACAGCTTCACGGTCTGATGCGTGTACGCTGCTTCACCCAGGATGATGCACATATCTTCATGACCCAGGATCAGATCACTGACGAGATCAAGGGCGTTACAAGACTGATCAATGAAGTTTACTCTCAGTTTGGATTTGATTATTTCGTAGAGCTTTCTACCAGACCAGAAGATTCCATGGGATCTGATGAAGATTGGGAGATGGCAACAAACGGCCTGAGAAACGCACTGGATGAAATGGGCTTAAAGTACATTGTAAATGAAGGCGACGGCGCATTCTACGGACCTAAGATCGACTTCCACTTAAGAGACTCTATTGGACGTACCTGGCAGTGTGGTACCATTCAGCTTGACTTCCAGCTTCCACAGCGTTTTGAGGCTGAGTATGTAGCAGAAGACGGTACTAAGAAGCGTCCTATTATGATCCACCGCGTATGCTTCGGTTCTATTGAGCGTTTCATCGGTATCCTCATCGAGCATTTCGCTGGCAAGTTCCCAGTATGGCTGGCTCCCGTTCAGGTTAAGGTTATTCCTGTATCTGAAAAGTCCATGGACTATGCTCAGGGTGTATATGACCAGTTAAGAGCAGCCGGTATCCGTACAGAACTGGATCGCAAGGATGAGAAGGTTGGATACAAGATCCGTCAGGCTCAGTTAGAGAAAGTTCCATTCATGCTGGTATTAGGTGAGAAGGAAGCTGCAGAAGGTAAGATTACTGTAAGAAGCCGTGACAAGGGCGACCTTGGTGCTGCTGATCTTAGCGCATTCATTGCAGATGTTAAGAAAATGACTGAAACAAGAGAGAAATAATGTATAGTACGAAAGTACAGTAAGCTGCTGTAAGCGGCCGATCCCCTGCAGAGACTTTATAACAGGTATAAGGCCTTTGCAGGGGATTTTTGCATTGGGGAAGTGGAAAAATGAAAATTGCAGTAATTGGGTATTCAGGCTCCGGTAAATCAGTGGTAGCCGCCAAGCTGGGAAAGATCCTTGGCTGTTCTGTGCTCCATTTGGATAAGATCCAGTATGAACCAGGCTGGAAAGTACGGGATGAGGCAGAAGGAAAAAGGCTTTGTGAACAGTTTTTAGATGAAAATGCAGTCCAGGGCTGGGTCATTGACGGAGATTACGGGAAATTTTGTCTGGACAGAAGAATGAGAGAGGCAGATCTGATCATTTTTATGGATTATCCCCGTTGGATCTGTCTGTGGCAGACGATCCGCCGTTACTACAGATATAAGGGGCAGACGAGAAAAAGTATGGCAGAAGGCTGCAGGGAAAGGCTGGATAAAGAATTTATCCTGTGGATCTTAAAAAATGGCCGCAGCCGTGAAAAAAAGGAACATTACAGGATCATTATGGAAAGCTATCCGGATAAACTGATCCAGGTAAGAAACAGGCGTCAGCTGCGTGGGGCTGTGATCCGTCTGGTGCAGCGCCAGAATGAAAAAGGGCTTTTTGCGGGAACAGGGAGCAGAAAAAGGTGAAAAAAGAAGAACTTCTCATGAACCGCTTAAGGCGGTATGAGGCAACAGACATGTACCCCTTTCATATGCCGGGACACAAACGTTTAAAGGCAGAGGAGCTGGATTTTCCCAATCCTTATCTGGTAGATATTACAGAGATAGAAGGGTTTGATAATCTTCATCATCCTGAGGGAATTTTAAAGGATTCCATGGAATGGGCATCGTCCCTTTACGGCTCAGACAGAACATGGTATCTTGTAAATGGAAGTACCTGCGGGCTGCTGTCGGCAATCAGCGCAGCTGTTCCCCATGGGGGGAAAATATTAGTCAGCCGGAACTGCCACAAGGCAGTTTATCACGGGATCTATTTAAACCACCTGGAAGCAGTGTACATTTATCCACAGCCAGTTCCCGGATTGGGGATACAGGGCGGAATTTTGCCGGAAGATGTGGAAAAAACATTGAAAGAAGAGCCGGATATACAGGCAGTGCTCATCGTTTCGCCTACTTATGACGGTATTGTTTCAGATGTGGAAGCTATTGCAGGGATTGTCCATAAAGCGGGACTTCCTTTGATTGTAGATGAAGCCCATGGCGCTCATTTTGCCTATGGGGACGCATTTCCCCAGTCAGCTCTTGAACTGGGGGCAGATGCTGTGATCCAGAGCGTTCATAAAACATTGCCAAGTCTTACCCAGACGGCTCTGCTTCATGTAAAAAATAACAGGCCGGACGGGGGATGCTATCTGGATACAGGAAAGATAGAGCGGTATCTTCAGATCTACCAGAGCAGCAGTCCTTCTTATGTGCTTATGGCATCCATTGAAAATGGGATCTTCATTATGGACCAGTACAGGAAAGAAGGAAAGATAAAGGCATTTACAGAGCAGCTAAAAGAACTGCGAAGAGAGCTGGGAAAAATGAAATGCCTACGGCTGGTGGAACGGACGCTTTCAGGAAGCACCGGGATCTATGATGTGGATATTTCAAAGATCGTTATTTCTGTAAGAGGAACCGGGATCAACGGGGAAACTCTTTCACAATGGCTGAGAGAGAAATATCATCTGGAAATGGAAATGTGCGGCGCGGATTATGTAACTGCGATCGCGGCTATTGGAGACAGGCAGGAAGGTTTAGAACGGCTTAAAAGTGCGTTGTTTAAGATCGACCGGGAACTGGAAAAAACTGGAAGATGTGAAGGCATGGAAAATAACATGGAAAGCATGGAAAGCAGCACGGAAAAAAGTCTGGAAAAAGGTCCTGAAAAAGAAAGCCGGGACAGTGTTTACAGCCGCCATGCAGAGGCAGTGATGCCTATTTTCCAGGCAATGGACAGTGAAAAAGAGGAAATTCTTCTGGAAGAAAGTAAAAACTGTATTTCCGGGGAATTTGCCTACATTTATCCGCCAGGTATCCCACTTTTAGCTCCCGGGGAGCGCATTACAGGAAAGATTCTGGAAACATTGCAGGATTATATAAGAAAACAGCTGCCGGTCCAGGGACTGGCGGATCATGCTCTTTCCAGGATACAGGTGGTAAAGAACAGCACCAGGGATCTGAAAACGGAAAAGGAATAGAAAAATCAGAAAGAGAAATACAGCATAATGGGAAAGATTTATTATGTAATGGGAAAAAGTGCCTCAGGAAAGGACACCAT
>JBNMGK010000360.1:0-2948 GCA_050872205.1 Enterocloster sp. | reverse complement strand
GTCTGGATCTGCGGAAATGTTGTGATCAATCCGGGCGTTACCATAGGAAGCGACGTAGTGATCGCTTCCGGTTCCGTCGTGGTAAAGGATATTCCCAGTCATGTAGTTGCCGGAGGAAATCCCTGTCGTGTTATACGGCAGATAACTGAAAAGGACAGAGATAACTGGCATACTCAGTTAAAAGAATACACTTTATAACCTCTTTTTTAAATAACAGATACTCCAGAACAGATTCACCAATACCCAACCAATTCCAGTAGCCACTGCTACTGCATTTAGCTGAAACTGACTTACAAATATCCATGACAGGATCACACGCAGAGTAATGTGTCCTACAGCTCCTATAAAGGGGATATTTACTCTGCCGATCCCGTCAAAATAGCCTGCAAAGGTGTTTCCTGTAAAGCAGAATACATAAAATACAGCAACGATCTTTAAATATCCTGTGGCTGCCAGAAAGGCGCCGTCTGTTCTGTTTCCGATCATAAATCCCATGGTTGTCTGTGCTGTAAGAAATAATATACAAGCACACAAAATTCCAAATACTGCTAATAACCGCAGACTTTTCCAAAATGTTTCCCTTACCCTTTCTTCTTTCCCTGCTCCAAAGTTTTGTGCTGTGACAATGGACGTGGCTGCAGAACCGCTGTCTCCAAAGGAATTGGCAAAGCCTTCGATCCTGGTAGCAGCTGTATAGGCGGATATCACATCGGTACCTGCTGTGTTGACTGCTCCCTGGACCAGCATTTTTCCAATGTATAAACCAGACTGATGAAGAGCTGTAACTGCAGCAAAATGGAAGGTGGTCTGAAACTCATTTCTACGGAAACGGCAGTCTTCCCGGTGAAATAAAAATTCTCTGTGAGCCTGAAAAATATATCCAATGCACAATATCGCAGATATAAGCTGGGTCAGAGCCGTAGCCGCTGCTGCTCCTTCTATTCCCAGACGCAGACCAGCCACAAACCACAGATCCAGTCCCAGATTGGTACAGACCGCTGCTGCCAGGATAAAAAGCGCTGCTTTTACATCTCCTGCGGAGCGGAGGACGGAGGCATACAGATTATAAAGAAAAGCTGCAGGAAGGCTTAAAAAGATCCACCTTAAGTAATCTGCGCCATATTGCAAAAGAACGGGTGGTGTCTGTATCAGCTGTAAGATCATATTTTTTCCAATTATTCCCAAAAATCCTAAACCTACACTTCCCAAAAGTCCCATAGATAACGCTGTAAAATGCTGTCTGCGAAATCCCCTCTTATCTCCTGCTCCATAATATCTTGCAAAAAGCACAGAAACTCCTGTACATGCACCTACAATAGCAAATAAAAATAAGTTCATTACCGTTCCGGCAATTCCAATGGCCGCAAATTCTTCTTTTCCGGCAAAACGTCCTACTACCAGGGCATCCACTGTATTGTAAAACTGCTGCAGGATGTTTCCGCAGATCAGCGGTACTGCCAGCTTTATTAAATGGGCGTCAATATTTCCTTCTGTTGTATTCTGCTGCTTTTTCATCCCGGTTTTTCCCTTCTCTTCTTCCTGTTTCCATTTCTTGACAGCAGTATAGCTCTGTTCTATACTTGAAAAAAGCAAAACTTTTTCACTATATCTTTGCTGTTTATGCAAAGATAATATTTTCAATGAGAGAAGGTGAATCTTATGGATCTGGAACGTTTCGAAGCACTTCTTACAGTAATCGACTCCGGCAGTCTTTCCGCTGCAGCAGAGCAGCTTGGATATACGCCTTCCGGGATCAGCCGCATGATGGCTTCTTTGGAAAATGAGCTTGGCTTTTCGCTTCTTTACCGCGGAAAAAACGGGATCACTCCCACCAGGGAATGTAAAATGTTCCTTCCTTCTGTGCGGGGTTTCGTTTATTCCGGACACTGTCTCTCCCAGACAGCAGCCCGTATCCATGGCGCAGAGTGTGGAACCATTATTATCGGCACTGCCTACAGTTACTACTACCGGTGGATCACGAAAATGTCCTCTGCCTTCCATGAACTGCACCCAGGTGTCCAGTTTCGTATTGTAAACGGCACCAGTTCAGAGCTTCAGCAGATGCTTTCTCTCCACCAGGCAGATTTTTGTCTCATCAGTGAACGTGACGGCGACCACAACTGGATCTTACTGCGAAATGATCCCATGGTAGCCCTTATTCCACCTGGACACCCATTAGCAAAAGAAACTTCCGTTCCCATGGAAGCCTTTGCTGTAGAATCCTACATCCAGACCTATCCGGGACAGGACGTGGACAATGCTCGTATTTTCTCCCGCTGCCACATTACTCCCAACACCCAGTTTTCCACTATGGACATTAACGCAACCTATTCCATGGTAGAAGCCGGTCTTGGCATCGGCATCAACAATCTGGTCAACAGTTCTCTCTGGCAGGAACGGGTGGTACATCTTCCTCTTAAACCGGCCCAGACCATGAATATCGGGCTGGCTTATGGAAAGAACATTTCCCCGGCTTCGGAGGCCTTTCTTCACTTTATCCAGGATAAGCTTCCTAAATAGTTATATTGCAAAAAACCTCATTTCCAAGTACACTAAGTAACAGGGGAATACACTTTTTATTAAAACGGGAGGGATTACAACATGATCATTGATAATGTGAAAGTTTATACACCAGATCAGAAATTTGTAACTGGCGGCCTGGTACTGGACCAGGACCGGATCCAGGCGGTCTATACCACGGAAACCAAACCGGATCTTACTGGAAAAGAAGTTCTTGACGGCGAAGGTGCCTATGCTATTCCAGGACTGATTGACCAGTATTTTCACGGATGCAAGGGGGATGATTTCTGTGATAATTCACTGGAAGCAATCGAGCGGATCGCAGAATATGAGGCTTCTGTAGGAGTAACTGCCATTGCGCCGGCTACCATGACACTTCCTGTAGAGGAGCTGGTGGATGTTTTAAAAACTGCCGCACAGTACAAACG
>JBNMGK010000349.1:0-3091 GCA_050872205.1 Enterocloster sp. | reverse complement strand
TTAAGATTTCCGGCTCTGTCAGGGTTTCATCCAGGAAACGATGCAGCTCCTTCACCACATCTTTGTTCTTCTTTGGATCTATATAAGAAGGTTTGCTGCGCTTGCCGAAAAATCCCTCACTGTCTTCCCTACGGCGAAGGACTGCCATAAAATGGCCTTCTCCTTCTGCTTTATGGGGCATAATGCGAAAAGCCCGCTCCAGGCGGAATTTCTCAATGGCTTCTTCTGTTTCTTCTGTCTTTTCCTGTCCATAAAAAGCCCATTCAGGCACTGCATGCATCAGTCCTTTGGGGCATTCTCTTTCTTCCAGATAAAAATCCTCATGTTCCTTTAAAAAAGAAAGGATCGTGCCCTCATTTTCCTCCGGCGCAAAGGTACAGGTGGAATACACCATAGTTCCCCCTGGTTTTAACATGGATGCGGCATCTTCTAAGATCTCTTTCTGTCTGGACGCGCACATTTTTACATGATCTTCACTCCACTGCTTTACTGCCTCTTCTTCCTTACGGAACATTCCTTCTCCAGAGCAGGGGGCATCTACTGCGATCCGGTCAAAAAATCCTGGAAATACTTTTGAAAGGCTGTTTGCATCCTCATTTGTGACCACACAGTTTCCCACACCCATACGCTCCATATTCTGGGAAAGGATCTTTGCACGGCCCGGGTGGATCTCATTGGACAAAAGAAAGCCTTCTCCCTTTAAACGGGATGCAATGTGGCTGGACTTGCCGCCGGGAGCAGCACACAGATCCAATACATTTTCACCTGGTTTGGGATCTAAAAGCTCCACTACAGACATGGCACTGGGCTCCTGGATATAATAAAGACCGGCTTCGTGGAAAGGATGCTTGCCTGGTCTTGCCTCCAATGGATAATAATAGCCTTCTTTTACCCAGGGAACCGGTGTCAGTTCCATATTTAAGACCTGTGCTGTCTTTTCTGCCAGGGCTTTTGCCCCTGTTTCTTCCCAGTCAGGCTCTTTTCCTTCTTCTGTCTTTAAACTGTTAAACCGCAGTCCCTGTACCTTTTCCTGCTCATAGCTGGCTTCAAATGCACTGTATTCCTCTCCCAGCAGTTCTTTCATGCGCTCTTTAAAGCGCTGTGGCAGCATTATCATTCCATTTTCCTTTCTATCCATAATATATGACAGCAAAAAAGACTGGCAGGTTCATCCGCCCCACCAGCCTTTTTCCTGATATCACTGTCTTAATGCAGTTTTCATATGCTTCTTCTGATTACAGCATTACCTTGAAATCATCAGATGCTTCACCGTTTACTACATAGTAAGCTGCGCCTTCTTCTGCAACTACATACGGTTCAACTTCTTTGATCTCAACATCCTTGTGAGTGCTCTTGTATGCTTCTACAGCCTGATCTAATACGCTCTTAGCAAGAATGTCCTTGCCTGCGAACTGGAAATGTACTTCCATCTTTGGCTCAACTGCCTTCTTTGCAGGTGCTTTCTTAGCTGCCGACTTTTTTGCAGGTGCCTTCTTAACAGTTTCCTTTGCTTCTGCTGCAACTGCCTTTACAGTAGCTGCTGCTTCTTTTACAGCTTCCTTTACTACTGGAGCTGCCTCTTTTACGGTTTCCTTTACAGTTTCTTTTACTGCAGTTGTTTTAGCTGCCTTTTTAGCTATTGTCATAATCCATTCCTCCCTGTTGATCTGGGTCTTTCAGGCTTTTAAACCTGAAACCATTCTATGTTTTCGTTCTATTATGTTCGTCCTCGCTGTGTCACAACGCATTATAGAATGGTTTTTATGATTTGTCAATGTTTTCCGTGATCACACGCCTGGACCGATCTCATCTGCAGGCGCTTCTGTTGTAAAGGCAGGTCCTACCTCTTTTGTAGCATTTTCTGTAGCTGCAGGTGTTTCTACCGGCTGTACAATGGCTGACTCAGAAGGTGTCTGGGCTGGTGCTGTTGTTTCCGGAGCCTGAGTAGTCTCTCCTGGGCCTGACGGGTTTACAGCTGGTGCCTGAGTCTCAGACGGCTGGGTAGCAGCCGGTGTTTCTGCCGGTGCCTGGGTTTCTGTCGGCTGGGTGGCAGCCGGTGCAGTCTGGGCCGGTGCTGCTGTTTCCGGTTTGCCGGAAGCCTTAGTTGTCTGACCGTTTTCTGTACCTGCCAGATTATAGCAGATAACCGGCATACCAGCATACACATTTTCAAATAAGGTCTTTGCAGCTGCATAAGGCATATTGATACAGCCGTGGGAACCGCTTGTTTTGTAAATGGTACCGCCAAAGGTATTTCTCCAGCTGGCATCATGGAAACCGATACCGCCGTTAAATGGCATCCAGAATTTTACAGGACTGGCATATCCCTGTCCCTTTAAAGTAGCGTCCCTCTGTTTGTAGGTCAGGCTGAAGAGACCGGGAGGGGTGGTATATCCCTTTGCTACATTTCCTGATACGAAATCAGACTCCAGAATCTTCTGGCCGTCCTTATAAAAGAACATATGCTGGGCCGTTAAATTCACCTCTGCATAGGTATTTCCATAGTCATTGCCGTCATGGCTGGCTGCTTTCTGTGCATAAGCCGGTTCTTTTGTAATATCTTTTCCTTCTGCTAAAGCTTCTTTTAAAGCTGCTGCCTCTGCCTGCTGGTCGATACGCCAGCCATACACACCACTTACTTCTACTTCCTGTCCATAACTGGTCTTAAAAGTACGTTTACTGTAAGCTGTATTATATCTGGAAGCCAGGGATTTTACATATTCGGAGATCTTTCCTTCATCTACGCTTACCTGTCCGTTCTCATAAGAAAGCCATGTATGGATCTCTTCTCCGTCCAGAACCTCATTTTTGCTTCCCATGGTATAGGTGACCGTCATATTTACATAGCGGTTTAAACTTTCTGCCAGCGCAGTAAGACTTTCATCATCGGAACGCACTGCAGGCTCCTCATAACAGCCCAGCTCATCCAGATCGATCTCTTCCTTCAGCTCCATAATGGCAGTTTTTACTTCTTCTTTTACCTTTTCCTGCTTTAACTGGTTTCCTTCCGTTTCAGGAACAACTGAGTAGCCTTCACCTTTTACATAATCAGATAAATGGGCATTCTCAGGGGCGGTTACATTGGCCGGAT
>JBNMGK010000130.1:0-6724 GCA_050872205.1 Enterocloster sp. | reverse complement strand
TTTCTGACCTTTTGACCCTGGTATCATATTATATAATGAACATTTAATATCATTCACCAAGGAGGAACCTCCCATGGCAAAAAAATCCACCCGCAACACCAGAGGCCGCATTGTAAGTGCAGCCTGGAAGCTGTTTTATGAGCAGGGATATGAAGATACGACAGTAGAAGAGATCATCGAACTTTCCGGCACATCCAAAGGCTCTTTTTACCACTATTTTGACGGTAAAGATGCCCTTCTTTCTACCTTAAGCTCTCTTTTTGATGAAAAATATGAAGAGCTTATCGGGCTTCTCACACCAGAGATGACAGCTATGGAACAGCTTCTGTTTTTAAACCGGGAACTGTTTCATATGATTGAAAACAGCATTTCCCTGGATCTGCTGGCAAGACTTTATTCCACCCAGCTGACTACAAACGGTGAAAAACACCTGTTAGACCACAACCGGATCTATTACAAGCTGCTGCGAAAGATCATTGCCAAAGGTCAGGATGAAGGCCAGTTAAGCAGCCGTTCCAATGTAAATGAAATGGTAAAGCTGTACGCCCTCTGTGAACGGGCTCTTCTTTATGACTGGTGCCTCTGCGCAGGAGAATACTCTCTCAGCGAATACAGCGCAAAGGTCCTTCCGGGATTTTTAAGCAGCTTTCTTCCGTAAATGTTTCCAGTCCAACTAAAATATTATTTTAATTCTTATTTTTTGTACATGTTTTATTTTTTATAGTCGTACAGTTATTTTCACTATATAAATACTACGTTTTTTACATATTAAGTTTATAATCGTACAGTATTTATTCTATACTTCGTTCTGTATTGTAGTCTATTTTCATGTATGCTATAATCGTCCTCAATATTTACGAAATGGTTTTATGAGGAGGAAAAGATTATGATTTCAGGACAGGCTGGTATCCTGGCAGCCATTGTGATCTATCTGCTTGCAATGGTGTACGTAGGATTCTATTTCAGCAAAAAAGGCAGCGGTGATTCCGCAGATGATTTCTATTTAGGCGGCAGAAAGCTTGGCCCCTTTGTAACAGCTATGAGCGCAGAAGCCTCTGATATGCGCAGCTGGCTGTTAATGGGTCTTCCAGGCGTTGCCTATCTCACTGGTATTGCAGACGCAGGCTGGACTGCTATCGGCCTTGGCATTGGTACCTATTTAAACTGGCTGATCGTAGCACGACGTCTTCGCCGTTATTCTCTGGTATGCAATGCTATTACCATTCCAGATTTCTTTTCCCGCCGTTTTAAGGACGATAAGAATATCCTGATGTGCATTTCCGCCATCATTATCCTTGTTTTCTTTATTCCTTATACTGCTTCCGGATTCAAGGCCATCGGAACCTTATTTTCCAGCCTTTTCGGTACAGATTATCACATTGCCATGATCATCGGTGCAGTGGTTATCGTAGGTTATACCGTTATGGGCGGTTTCATGGCAGTTTCCACTACGGATCTGATCCAAAGCGTGGTCATGTCCATTTCCCTGGTTGTCATCGTATTTTACGGCATCCATATGGCCGGTGGCTGGAGCCAGGTAGTAGATAATGCTACCTCTTTAGCAGGTTATCTTTCCATGACCCAGATGCATGACAGAGCCACCGCTGCTGCAACACCTTACAGTCTGCTCACCATTGTATCCACTGTTGCATGGGGCCTTGGCTACTTCGGCATGCCTCACATTCTCCTTCGTTTCATGGCAATTGAAGAGGAGAAGAAGCTGGTGCTTTCCCGCCGTATTGCAACTGTATGGGTACTGATCTCCATGTGTGTTGCTATTCTCATCGGTATCATTGGATATGGCGCTTCTGTAGCAGGTTCTATCCCAATGTTTACCACCAGCTCCCAGTCTGAGACTGTTATCATCCAGTTTGCACATCTTCTTGGACAGAACAGCTTCTTACTGTCACTGGTTGCAGGCGTTGTCCTTGCAGGCATCCTGGCATGTACCATGTCAACCTCAGATTCCCAGCTTTTAACTGCTGCTTCCGGTGTGTCCCAGAACCTGCTCCAGGATTTTTTAAAGATCAAAATGAGCACTGCCGCTTCCATGAATGCAGCCCGTCTTACTGTTATGGGAATTGCCATTGTAGCCGTTTTCCTGGCATGGAACCCGGACAGCTCTGTATTCACCATCGTATCCTTTGCATGGGCCGGTTTTGGAGCATCCTTTGGACCGCTGGTACTGTTCGCCCTCTTCTGGCGCCGTACCAATATGCAGGGCGCACTGGCTGGTATGCTCACTGGTGGTGTTATGGTCTTTGTATGGAAGTATCTGGTCCGCCCATTAGGCGGAAACTTCAATATTTATGAACTGCTTCCTGCATTTGTCCTTTCCTGCCTTGCCATCATCATTGTTTCCCTTCTTACAAAGGAACCTTCCAAAGAAATTTATGATGAATTTGATTCTGTTGGAAAATAAATCCTCTCTTGACAAATCTTCTTATGTGTCATACTTTAGACTGGTATTAATGATAATTTTTATCAATAAGAATATCCCCGGTGGACTTTTCTACGGTTCACCGGGTGAGCAGAGGAGCCTAGTATGACACTTCGCGATCTACCCATTGGAAAAACTGCCACAATTTTATCGGTTGGCGGAGAAGGAGCTCTGCGCCAGCACTTTTTAGACATGGGCCTTATCCCCAAAGGAGAGGTGACCATGGTCAAATATGCCCCTATGGGCGACCCTATGGAGCTGCGTATCCACAGCTACGAGCTGACGCTGCGCCTTGCAGATGCAGAAAAAATAGAAATTACAGATGTACGGGACGGTATTCTTCCCCGTCCTCAGAACCCGGATTTAAGCGCTATTGAACAGTCCACGCCTCATCCAGGTCTTGGTGAAGGAGGAAAATACCATATTAAAGCAACGGAAAATCCACTGCCGGATACAGAGCTGCTTACTTTTGCCCTTGCAGGAAACCAAAACTGCGGCAAGACTACACTGTTTAACCAGCTTACCGGTTCCAATCAGCATGTAGGCAACTTCCCTGGTGTTACCGTAGACCGGAAAGACGGCATGATCCGTGGAAGGAGCAATACCCTTGTAACAGATCTTCCAGGCATCTACTCCATGTCCCCTTATTCCAGTGAAGAGCTGGTGACTCGTAACTTCCTTATGGAAGAGCATCCAAGGGGCATCATCAACATTGTAGATGCCACCAATATTGAGCGGAATCTGTATCTGACCATGCAGTTAATGGAACTGGATATCCCTATGGTCCTTGCATTAAATATGATGGATGAGGTACGTGAAAACGGCGGTTCCATCATGGTAAACCAAATGGAAGAAATGCTTGGTATCCCGGTCATTCCTATTTCTGCTGCCAAAAATGAGGGCATCGATGAGCTGGTAGAACATGCCATCCACGTTGCCAAATATCAGGAGCCTCCAAGAACCATGGATCTTTGTGATGTAAATGATGACGGCGGCGCTGTCCATCGGTGTCTCCACGCTATTATGCACCTGATCGAGGACCATGCAAAAGCCGCTGGTATTCCGGTGCGTTTTGCTGCCTCAAAGCTGGCAGAAGGAGATCCCCTTATTATAAACAGCCTGAACCTGGATGAAAATGAAAAACAGACCTTAGAGCATATCATTACCCAGATGGAAGCAGAGCGTGGTCTGGACCGTGCAGCAGCCATTGCACATATGCGCTTTGATTTTATTGCAAAAACCTGCGATGCTTCGGTTATCAAGCCAAGAGAAAGCAGGGAACACCTGCGCAGCGTGAAAATGGATAAGATACTTACTGGAAAATATACCGCTATCCCCTGTTTTGCAGGTATTATGGGACTGGTATTCTATCTTACCTTCGGCGTGATCGGAAGCTTCTTATCTGATCTTCTTGACAGCGGCATTTCCGCGCTTTCCACGCTGGTAGACCATTTCCTGATCCTTTGGAATGTAAACCCGGTGATCCATTCTCTTGTTATGGACGGCATTTTCAACGGTGTGGGAAGTGTATTAAGCTTCCTGCCTATCATTGTTACGCTGTTCTTCTTCCTGTCACTGTTAGAAGACAGCGGATACATGGCAAGAGTAGCCTTTGTCATGGATAAGCTGCTGCGAAAGATCGGCCTTTCCGGCCGCAGCATCGTTCCTATGCTCATCGGCTTTGGCTGTACCGTTCCAGGGGTTATGGCAAGTCGTACACTGCCATCGGAACGTGACCGTAAAATGACCATTTTGCTGACTCCATTTATGAGCTGTTCCGCAAAGCTGCCTATCTACGCCTTTTTTACCGCAGCATTCTTCCCGGAACACGGCACTCTGGTGATGATCGCCCTGTATTTTGGCGGTATTATCATGGGCATTTTAATGGCACTGTTCCTACGTGGAACCTTATTTAACGGCGAAGCCGTTCCTTTTGTTATGGAGCTGCCAAATTACCGTATGCCAGGTGCCAAAAACGTTGGTCTGCTGTTATGGGATAAGGCAAAGGATTTCCTTCAGAGAGCTTTTACCGTTATCTTCATGGCAACCCTGGTTATCTGGTTCTTACAGACCTTTAACCTGCGTTTAAACATTGTTACAGACTCCAAAGACAGTATCCTTGCTATGATCTCCGGCCTGATCGCCCCGTTAATGCATCCAATGGGCCTTGGAGACTGGCGGATCGCCACTGCCCTGATCACAGGATTTTTAGCCAAGGAAAGCGTTGTTTCCACGCTGTCTATTCTTTTTGGAAAAACCAGCACACTGGTATCCAGCATAACACCTTTATCTGCTGCCAGCCTGTTAGTTTTCTGCCTGCTGTATACACCATGTGTGGCAGCCATTGCTTCTATTAAGAGAGAACTGGGTGGAAAATGGGCACTGACGGTTGTGATCTTACAGTGCGTGGTGGCATGGATCGCAGCTTATGTGGTTTATCTGATCGGGGGATTTTTCTTCTAAAATATACGTAGATCCGTCTTACCGGATCATCCCACTTATCGCGCCAGTGCGCATCATTGACACAAAAAAGCAGCCGCTCTGCCGGTCCCATTTACAGGGACTGAAGCAAAGCGGCTGCTTTCTTTATATTCTGTCTACATTTATGACAACTTCTTATATAATAAGTTTCCTACACTCTGGATCACCTGTACAAAGATGATCAGAACAATACTGGTACTTATCAGATACGGCATCTTGTATGCCTGGTATCCATAACGGATCGCCACATCGCCCAGACCGCCGGCACCAATGGCACCGCCCATTGCGCTGTAGCCGATCAGGCTGATCATGGTCAGTGTGATACCGGAAAGAATAGCCGGAAGAGCTTCTTTTAAGTATACACGGAAGATGATCTGCAGATCTCCTGCGCCGAAAGAACGGGCTGCTTCGATGAGGCCATGGTCTACACTGCGAAGAGCAGACTCAATCACTCTGGCTACAAAAGGAATAGCGGAAATAGTTAAAGGCACTAAAGCTGCCTTTGTACCAATGGCTTTTCCCGCGATCATACGGGTAAACGGGATAACGATAACCATTAAAATAATAAATGGGAAGCTGCGGAATACATTTACAAGGATGTCTAAGATCCCGTAAATGATCTTATTAGGCCGCAGGCCGTCCGGTGCTGTTACAGTAAGCACAATAGCCGGAATAAAACCTAAGATCACGGAAAAAAGGGTAGATCCGATGACCATATATACAGTCTGCCCGAAGGCTTTCATAATTACATCATACATTTTCAAGCACCTCCCATAAGATACCTCTGTCTGTGAGCCATGCAGTTACACGCTCTTTGTCTGCTTCTGTTACATTGATCACCAGGCTTCCCATAATGGTTCCGCGGAAGTTCTCTAACTTGCCCTGGCAGATACCAAAATTGATGCCCAGCTCATGTGCCAGGTGGGTGATAGCACTGTCACTGGCAGTTTCATCGTTAGAGAACAGACGCACATTAACGCCTTCTTTTGGAAGAAATTCCAGAGTGTCGCCTACAAACTCCTGAACGTCCTTATTTGGCGCTACAAACAGTTCTTCCGGTTTTCCGGTAGCGATCATTTTACCATGCTTTAAAAATGCAACCTTGTTGCAGATCTCTTTTACTACTTCCATCTGGTGGGTTACCACAACAATGGTAATTCCCAGCTCTTTATTGATCTTTAAAAGCAGTGCCAGGATACCTTTTGTGATCTGAGGATCCAGCGCAGAGGTTGCCTCATCACAAAGAAGGATCTTTGGATTTAAAACAAGAGCTCTTGCAATGGCTATTCTCTGCTTCTGACCGCCGGAAAGCTGTTTCGGATAGCTGTTTACCTTATCCTTTAAGCCAACCAGATCTAACAGTTCCATAATACGGTCATGGTTTTCCCTGCTGTTCTTGTTCTGGCCCCAGAACTGAAGAGGAAGGGCAATATTATCATATACATTCAGACGGCCTAGCAGGTTAAAGTTCTGGAAAATCATTCCCATATCCTTGCGCACCAGCTGAAGTTCCTTCTGGCTGAGACCTGCGATCTCTTTTCCTTCTACGGTAATAGAGCCGCCGTTATACTTTTCAAGTCCGTTGATGCAGCGCAGCAGCGTGGATTTACCGGCACCGCTCTGTCCGATGATCCCAAAGATATCTCCCTGGTCAATATTAATGGAAATATCCTCCAGCACCTGAAGGCTGCCAAAGTGTTTGCTTACGTGTTCAATATTGATCATAAAATTCTCCTATCTAAAGGACACAATGGGCTGCCGCAAAAGGATCCTCATTTTTCAGGATTTCTTTTACTGCAGCCT
>JBNMGK010000119.1:0-7302 GCA_050872205.1 Enterocloster sp. | reverse complement strand
GTCTCTTTCATAAAATTTCAGGAATATCTCTTTTAAATACGGGTCCGGTTTTCCCTGGCAGAAAATGGTCTCGCCAAAACCGGAACGCAGTTTCCTGTGATGATCCAGCTTTGCGTAGCACAGATCCTCATAGGGCAGATCTTTTAATTTTTCTTCTGCCTCTGCAATATCCACCTGGCCCGCTTTTACCTGTTCCAGCATCTTATACACATCCATGCTTTATTCTCCTTCCTTTATCCACAATTATTTTATTAGAAATCCACTGATACCAGAAAAACAATCTGCCGGTACCTGGCTCTGTTTGCTTTTTAATACCTGCCGTTGGCAGTATTTCAGGATAAGTCCTACAACTGGATCCGTCCTGTACAGATCCGCTCAAGAAGCGGCTCTGAATGGCTGACTACTAAAAGTCCGATTTTCCGGCTTTTCACTTCTTCCAGCAGAAAATTCCATATCTGGCTCTGGGTGATCAGATCCAGCATAGCTGTGATCTCATCTGCCAGGAGAAATCTTGTCTTTTCACCTAATGCCCTTGCGATACAGAACCGCTGCAGCTCTCCCCCGGATAATTCCCCCGGATACCGCTCCAGCCATTCCTTCTCAATTCCAAGTCCCTGGATCAGGCGCTCATCTAATACGCCGCCTTCCTCCAGAACTGTTTTCATCTTTCGTCTGGGGTTCACTGCTTCCTGGGGATGCTGCCAGATCAGCTGTACCGGACAGTAACCTTTATACTCAGAAAGTGGCTTTCCATCCAGCAAAACCTGACCTTCATCAGGCTGTTCATAACCGGCAAGTATCTTACAGAAGGTCGTTTTTCCAAAGCCACTGGGTGCCGCAAGTCCCAGCCGGTCACTGCTTTCAAGGCTCATGGACACATGATTTAATATCTGCCTGTTTCCTTTGTGATAGCGGAAAGACAGGTCTTTTGCTTCTAATTTCATAAGCTGGCACCTTCCTTTCCACTTGCACTGCATTCACCAGAACCTGGTTCTGACATCATTTGCCCCTTCAATACCTCTGATCCTGATAATATTCCAGGTAAAATCTCATTTTCATCTCCCGGACAGATACATCGCACCAGTCCCCCCTGATAAGGCACATAAGGGATCTCCCTGCTACACTCAGCCTTATATTTCGGACATCTTGGGCCGTAGGGACAGCCCTCAGGAAGATCTCTTACGTAAGGCTGAATACCCGGCTCCGGGGCAAATCCATGCTCCGGCATGGCCCGAAACAGTGCCCTGGTATACGGATGCCTCAAAGCTGCTTCCTGGTTAAAATCTACAGCATCTGCTTCTTCCACAGCTGTTCCCGCATAGAAAACAACGATCTTATCCGCCGTCTTCAATGCCAGCTCCAGGTCATGAGTGATCAGAAGTACGCCTGCGCCCTCATCTGCGATCTCCCGGAAATGAGATAAGACACGCAGTGCCGCTTCCATATGAAGCCCAGGCGTAGGCTCATCTGCGATCACCAGCTCCGGCTTTTCTACCACTGCTGTTCCGATCAGCACCCGCCTTGCCATTCCACCGGAAAGTTCAAAGGGATACATATGATCCACTTCTTTATCAAGGCCATATCTGGCCAGTGCCTTCCGGCTCTTTTCCAGGCTGGTCTGTTCTTTGCCGCCTGCTACCTGTTCTCCCACTTTCATCAGTGGGTCCAGATACGACACACTTTGGGGAACCAGGACGATCTCATGCCCCCGAAGCTTCTTTATTCTTTTGGGAGTCAGCTGCTTTCCTTTATAATAAATATCTCCCCCGCAGCTTCCATTATAAGGCAGAACGCCCATAACCGCATGGGCCAGAAGGCTTTTTCCGGAGCCGCTGGAACCGACCACAGCCACCATTTCCCCGCGGGAGACACTAAGGCTTAAGTCCCGGATCACAGGTAATGCTTTCCTGGAAAACCAGCCGTCATACTGGGTAAATGTAACGGATAAATGTTCAATGCGAAGAAGTTCTTCTCTCTCAAATTTTTCACTTTTTCCTGGTTTTGCAGATTTCTCTGTTTTCTCATACATCTTTCGTTTTTCCACCTGCGTCTGGGCCTCCTTTCTGCCTTTTTTATGCTTTTTACATTTTTCTCTCTCAGATATACATCTCTTTCGCAGCTGCCATTTATAATTCCCTATTCATGTGCCCTGGACGGATCTAAAAGACTGTTTAACGTATCCCCGATCACATGGAACATCATAACCACAAGCACCAGTAAAAGCCCTGGAAACAGAGCCAGCCACCATTTTCCCATAGTCAGGTATTTCATGCTTTCTGATAAGATCACCCCAATAGCCGGCTGTTCCGGTGACAGGCCAAAGCCTAAAAATGTAATACTTGCTTCGTGGAGTATAGCATGTGGGAACATAAGCACCATTCCCACCAACACCTGTGGAAGCAGATGCGGCATCATATGCTTGATCCCGATCTGCCATGGGCTCATGCCCATTTTCTCTGCGATCTTTATAAAATGGCTTTCCTTTAACTGCAATACCTCTCCCCGGATCAATCTTGCTAAAGAAGTCCAGTGTGTCAGGATAATGCCTGTTGCCACACCTTTTAAACCTTTTCCCAGGGCAAAAGAGATCAGGAGCAGAAGCAGAATATGGGGAATGCCCATTACCAGGTCAATAAGACCGCTTATAAGGCCGTCTGCCCATTTTCCCCCTGCTGCACAGGCAAGTCCCAGTCCCACAGCAATCAGGGAACTGAACACCGATGTGATCAGACCGATGCGTATACTTAAGGATAGACCTGTAAGGGTGCGCACAAACATGTCACGGCCCATCCAGTCTGTTCCGAAAGGATATTGTATACAGGGCGCTATATTTTTCCTGGTAAAATCCGTAGTCAGCGCCTGATTCTTCAGACAGACACCTGCAACCAGCACTGCCCCAAGGATCAGTACCGCAGCCGCCATAAGCACTGTCATAAACACGCGCCTGCTGCTTATCCCCTCTGTCCGTTTCAAATACTTCTCCAAACTATCATTACCTTTCATTACCCTCTGATTTCCGGCATCCGCTTCCACTTAGCCTTTCCTCATTCTGGGGTCTATAATCTCATATAAAATATCGGCAATAAAATTGCCTGCAAACACCATTGCTGCGCTGATCATGGTAATTCCCATTAACAGCGGAATATCGCTCCCAAGACCTGCACTTACTGCCGCCTGGCCCAGTCCCGGATAAGAAAATACCTGTTCCACCAGAACAGAACCGCCAAAGATCTCGCTGATGGATGCAAACTGCAGAGTCAGTGCAGGAAGGATCATGTTGCGTAGCCCATGTCTTAAAATAATGGAACTCATGCTTTCGCCTCTGGCTCTTGCAAAAAGCACATAATCACTTTCCATGACCTGTATCATTTTCTCTCTTGTGTGAAGCGTAATATTAGAAATGCCTGTAAGGCTTAAGGCTGCAGCCGGCAGTATGCCATGACGAATACGGTCTGCTATGGAAACGGTGGCCGCGTCCGCACCTATGGGAACGCTTAATCCTACAGGAAGGACCTTTAACCACACTGCAAATACCATAAGAAGCACCAACGCCACCCAGAAAGCCGGTGTACTGGCTGTAACCAATGCATATGCAGAGATCACACGGTCAGCAAAACTTCCCTTTCTGGCTCCTGCTGCTATCCCAAGGATCACGCCGGTAACACCAGATAAGATCCATGCCGCCGCCATAAGCCATACAGAATTGGCAAAACGGACCTGTATCACCTTTGCCACTGGCTGATGATATAAAAGAGACATTCCCATATTTCCACGGATAAAGTCCCCCGCCCATGCAAGATAGCGTTTTAATGGAGGTATTCCTTCGCCCCAGTAAAGACGAAGGCGCTCAATCTGCTCCGGACTCATGGAACCCATAGCCGCCTGGCCTACATTGGTCTGCAGTGGATCTAAAGGTGCCATGGAAACCAGGGCAAAAGCCCCTATGCTTACAAAAATAAGCAGGACCAGCATCCGTATGAAATTTTTACTGATAAATAAAACCTGTTTCTTCAAACTTATCTGCTCCCAACTATCTTCCGTAAACGTCTGGCTGCTTTTCACAGTACCTTTTTTCTGTAATAACAGTTTTCCACAATGTCTCTACTCCCAGGTCCACTGATCCACATTATTTACAATGGACCAGCCATGTCCATGTGGATGAAGCTTCTGGTCAGCTACATGAAGCCCCTTTCTGGACCAGTAAAGATGATCAATGTTCACCAGCCAGATCCAGGGGATATCGCCATCCTGGGTAACACCATTTTCACCGTCCCACTGGGCTTTTTTCCAAAGGTCATAGGACTCCTCTAAGGACGGGCTCGCAAGGGCCTGATCCATGTATTCGTCCACTTTTTCATTGGAATATGGGGAATACTCTGCAAAGGAACTGTTCTGGGCTGTATGGTAAATATTGTAAAATTCCATTGGTGTGTGGGCACCCCAGCCCCACATAAGAGGAGTAGACTGTGCTCTGTCATAAGCTGTATCCCAGCCTACGCCTTCAATGGATACCTGGATGCCCAGTTCTTTTAACTGATTGGCTGTATCTGCTGCCAGTGCCTGACGGACAGAGTCGCTGGCCGGGTACATTAATGTAAATCCAGCCTGAATGCCGTCTTTTTCACGGATCCCGTCTTTTCCCTCTGTCCAGCCAGCTTCTTCCAACAGTGCTTTTGCTCTTTCAGGATCATAGGATGTTTCAGAAGCTTCATTGTACCATGGCATCTTATCGCAGACGCTGTATGCCGGACTGCCATATCCATTTAACACATGTTCGATCATTTCTTCCCTGTCAATGCCTAAGTTAATGGCTCTGCGCACTCTTACGTCACTGGTAAAATCATTTCCTGCTGCCACATCGTCTGCGGTCACTGCGCCGGAAGGAACCGTTGGAAGGTTAAATCCACGGTTATCTACTGTTTTAAATGCCAGCAGATCATAGCCGTCTACTGTCAGGTCAGAATATGAAGCTGCTGTGTATGCAAGATCTGCCTCTCCCGCCTGGACTGCCGCAAAAGCTGCGTCCTCTTCCATAAACAGGACTGTAACCTGCTTCATTTTCGGCGCTTCCCCGTAATAATCCGGGTTTGCCTCAAAAATCACCTGCTGGCCCTTGTCCCACTGTTTCATAATATAACGGCCAGAACCAATAGGATTTTGACCATAATCTGGTCCATAGGCATGTTCTGGAAGAATACCTGTGATCGCCATGGTGGATGGCCAGATGGAATACGGCCGCTTCATGTGAAATACCACGGTAGTATCATCGGTGGCCTCTGCCTCATCCAGCATGGTAAAATCATTTACAGTGCTGTTATCACGAAGTGTATTGTAGGTAAATGCCACATCTTCCGCTGTCAGCGCTTCTCCGTCTGTAAACTTTACATCCGGCCGGATCGTTACCGTCCAGGTCATACCGTCCTCAGAAGTCTCCATGTCTGTAGCCAGGTCATAACCAATGGTCAGATCTTTATTTGTCACAGTCAATGTACTCTGGATCAGCGGTTCATGCACATGTTCCCCCGCTCCCCAGCCATAAACCGGATCAAAACCAGCCTCCGGCTCCGAAGACGGACCCATGACTACGATAACGGAGTCTTTCCCTTCGTTTTCCGTCTGTACTGACTGGTTTGTCTGCTCTTTTATCTCTCCGGTCTGCTCACCAGACCCACCATTTTCTTTTCCACAGCCTGCAACACCTGCTGTCATCAGGACTGCCAGCATTGCCAGTAAAATTCTCTTGCAGTTCTTTTTCACGTTTTTTGTTCTCCTTTTACATTTTCACTATCTTCCAGTCATCAGACGCATCACCGACGTCTCTGAGATGTTCAATGCAACAAAAACAGGAAGATATGACTCGCCTTTTCTATAGCGTTCACACCTTCCTGGTATGGTTATTTTCCAAAATTTAGTTTTCGCTCTTTCCAGCACCAGGCATAATCCGCCTGCACCGATTTAGATTTTCTTATCTTATTATACTTCTTATAACACTCCTGTTCGTCAGGAGAAATACCGGCTTCTGCCAGAAACTGTATAAAATTGTAACACCTAAACAGCTGTTCGTCAACCGATTGCAAGCAGTTTGCATGTTACTTATTGAAACACTCATTTCTGCCCACGTCTTACATGGCAAACAGTAAATTTCCTTACAGCGATCCTACATGAAACCTCACATACGTCCTGTCATCAAAGCTTTTATTTCCCGGTTTCAGTCCCTTGGTAGACTCATACAGCCTGCAGCACTGCGGATCATCTTTCATAATACGCTCTAATTCCTGTTCTGACTGCTGCAACGCAGACCTTAACATCGGATAGCCGTCACTTGCCAGTACAATCTCATGTTCTCCTTCTGAAAGTCGGATCACTTTTACCAGTTTTTCTGGTATCTCTTCCCCATTCAGCACCGAATATCCATAGGAATTTCCCGCCTTATTGGCAAAGGCAGTTGCCTTTAAGATCCACGGTTCGATCTGCGCCCGCGCATCCCCGGCTTCTGCCCCAAGAGTCATCATCAGACTGCGAAACTGGCTTAAGATAACATCACTTCTCTTTGGCTGCTGATATTCCACTCCATCCACCAGCGCCTGACAATCCCCGATCATCCATATTTCACGAAAATGATCCGAATAAATAACAGCCGCCGCCTGCAGTCCCTTTTCACGAATATCATAGGGAAACTTTACCTTTTCATAGAAATCATGAAACTTTCGATTACACCGCTCCACAAACACCCGGCAATCTTCATCCGCCCTCATTTCTTCCACTGCCTGCCCCACAAGCTCCGCCGCCAGTCTTCCTGTAGACTTTCCTTCATAGGTAAAATCCGACTTTGACGTAACTCCATCGATCACCGCAATAAAATCTGATGTAACCACCAGATTGTCCTCACTTAAGCGCCCCGGCGCTTTCCCCTCTGTTTTTGACTCAATGACCTTCATATGTTTCCCCGACCTTTACATCTATGCTACATTAACTCAAATTCAGAAATCCAGAACTTTCTTTACTGCGTCTAATCCTATTCCCGTCATTTCTGATATCTCATTTGCTGATTTGCCTGCAAAATGAAGACGCAGTATATTTCTCGCATCCAGCAAGCCCTGCTCATGGCCTTCCTCTCGGCCCTCTGCACGACCTTCCGCACGGCCTTCTTCTCGAAGAGTTTTATTATGCAATTTTTCATTGTATTCTGTTAAGATCATAGACATCACTTCTCCTTTATTTTTTAATAAATACGACTTTAAAATATCTTTCTCTATACACTGATCGATTGCACTGTTTACTGCTTCTTCTAATCCCAAACCC
>JBNMGK010000048.1:0-12783 GCA_050872205.1 Enterocloster sp. | reverse complement strand
CCCTGTGCCTGTTTCATACCCTCTATGAGCCTTTCAAAGCGTTCCTGTGCCTGTCTGTTGATGTCGGCAAGGTAGGCGTTTAGCCTGCCGCTTGTAAGAAGATTGGTGTATATAACTTTACGGTACTGTTTTAGATAATCTAAATGCCGTTGCCCCCCGATGCCTATTGCCTGTTCTTCTTCGGCGGGTACAGTTAAGCACGGTACCAAATAATCCCCTTGCCTTTCGTATTTGCCGCCCAGTTCCTCAAATAATGATTTTGCCATTGTCTGTTACCTCCACATTCTTTTTTATTTTGAATGTCCGCAAAATCCGTCCTACATCAGGAAGACAGGAAGGCATATTTTCCTGCAGCTTCGGCAGTCTGGAAAGGATATTTTTTGGTCCCGCCATATATCCAAGACGCCAGCCTGTCATGGCATATGTTTTAGAAAAAGAATCCACATAAATCGTGCGTTCTCTCATTCCATCTAAAACTGCAATATTGATATAATCTGTATCATTATAGATAAGATGTTTATATACAGCATCGTAGATCACATAAAGGTCATGTTCTAAAGCTACTTTTGCAACTGTCTCCATTGTTTCCCTTGTTGCAACGCCTCCCGTAGGATTGCAGGGAGAATTAAGGATAATGGCTTTGGTTTTATCTGTCACTCTGCTTTTAAGATTTTCATAAGTAAAGTTAAAATTATCCTTTTCATACACAGGCACAGGCACTGCAACTGCACGGTTCATCACGATCTCGCCTACATAATTGGTATAAGACGGATCTGCGATCAGGATCTCATCTCCTGGATTGACCAGAGCAAGGATCGCCATATACATTCCCATCATTCCACCTACCGTCACTACGATCTCACCTTCTGGATCGTAATCTACTTTGTCATACTGTTTTAAAGCTCTGGAAATTTCCTGACGCAGCGGTAAAATGCCTGCATTATCCGTATAATGGGTACACCCTTCATCCAGCTTTTTCTTTGCAGCTTCAATAATATGCTTTGGTGTCACAAAGTCCGGCTCACCAAGAACAAAACTTACGGTATCTTTCTTATTTTTTGCCAGATCATACATTCTTCTGATGCCTGACTGCGGCAGATCTAAAAAACTGCTTGTTGGCTTCATTTTATCTTCCTCCGTTTGTTAGAAATACCTTCTCGAGCAAGTATACCTTTTCGTTCATCTATCGACTTCTTAACTGTAACATAGTCTTGTTGTGAATGGAATTGCTATATATTCATATTAAGTTGAACAAAATTCACCATTCTTATTTACATTTGTTTGTGCAGGAATTATAATTTCTAACATGGAGGGGATCACTATGACATTATCTGATTACATTATTTTTACAACTGTTTCCGAACTGAAAAATATGAGCCTGGCTTCTGATAAACTTTACCTGACAAGATCTGCCATCAGCCACGCCATTTCCCGCATAGAACGGGAGATCGGCTTTCCATTATTTATAAAAAATACACACGGGATCGAACTTACAGACAACGGAGCTGCCCTTCTTCCCCTTGCATATGCTGTTATACAAAATCACCAGCATTTCAACGAAAAGATCGCAGCCATCAATGGACTGGCTTCTGGCAATGTCCGCCTTGGAACCTGCTCCAGCATCTGCATTAACTGGATACCTGAACTTGTGAATAATTTTCGGCATCATTATCCAGACATACAGATCCATATATTTGCAGGGATCAATAATGCGCAGATCGTAAAAAAACTGGAGCAAAATGAGATCGATATTGGTATTAGTTCTTACTACTCTTGTGATACCATCAACTCCTCTGCCATCAGCTCTACCGTCATCTACGAAGATGAAATGGTTTGTGTGGCAAATTCCGACTTTCACACAGCCACTCCTGGGATCATCACTGCAGAAGAACTGCAAAATTCTGCTTTCATCATCAGTGATCAGGACTATGGTGTAGAATCCCGCAGTGTTCTTGAAAAACTTCACTTAAATGCAAATTCCACCATTACAGCCACTGACGATGCAGGACTGGTTGCAATGGCATCTGCTGGTTTAGGCTTTTGTATTTTAGGACGCCTGGTATTAAAAGGAACAACTTCCCCGGTAAATGTTTACTCCTTTCATCCACGGCAGTTCCGCCATATTGCTTTGCTGCAAAAGAAGAATATAACACTTTCTCCTGCTGCAGAAATCTTCCAGAAACATATTATAAGTTACGCTTCCTCCTATCCAAATCCGGCAGAACCATTCAACATTTGATGAAAAATGTTCAATGGTTCTGTGCCTTGCAAATACTTGTAAAAGAAATACCTCCTCCGTATAATGAACATAGTTTAAAACAAAATGATCCATAAAATTCTGACGGAGAAGGTGATAAAGTGGAAAACCAGGAAAACAGCTTATTAAATAAAACTGACGGAATAACAGACAACGAGGTTCTGACCTGTGCCATCAATATTGGGGAACAGCTTTTGATCAGTGGTGCAGAGATCAGCCGCGTAGAAGATACCATCCGACGGATCTGTGACGCTTATGATATCCGGGAAAGCCATATTTTTTCCATTGCCTCCTGCATCATCGTAACGCTGAAAACAAGGAAAGATACATGGATCACACAGACACGAAGGATCTTAAACTATGGCACAGATATGTGGAAACTGGACCATCTGAATGATCTTTCCAGACAGATCTGTTCCACTCATCCCTCTTTTCAGGAGATCGACCAGGAATACAAAAAAATCCTAAAAGGTCCAGTCTACTCTCCTGCACTGCAATGTGCTGTTTATGCAATGACAGCCGGGGCATTTGCCATTTTCTTTGGTGGAAACCTTTCTGACGGATTTGGGGCATTATTTGCAGGAGCCCTGATACGGATCAGTTTATATGCTTTTTCCGCCCTGAAAGTGAAGGCTATCTTTTCCAATATTCTCTGCTCCATGATCTCCGGTATTGCATGTATCCTTGTTTGTTACCTGGGATTAGGACAGCATGTAGAAATGATCATGATCGGAAATATCATGCTTTTGATTCCCGGTGTTTTAATGACAAATTCATTTCAGGATTTTATCAGCGGAGATATGATCAGCGGTCTTTTACATTTTTCAGAAGCAATGATCACCGCTATCTGCGTTGCCATTGGGTTCATTTTTTCTAAAATGCTGTTAGGGGGGATCTTATGAGTCAGAATGTGCTTTCCATTATTGCATCCTTTTTCGGATCCCTTGGCTTTTCCATTATCTATAACACCAGAGGCAGACGGCTTTTCGTTCCTTCCATTGGAGGCGCTGTTTTCTGGACTGTCTACCTTGTGTTTTTGCATTTTGTGGATAATGAATTCCTGGGCTTTTTCTTTACAGCAATACTCATCACCATTTATTCAAAAATATGGGCCAAACTGTTAAAAACACCTGCCACAACCATTTTAATACCTACTGTTATCCCATTAATCCCCGGAGGTTCCCTGTATTATGCAATGGATGCGGCCCTTCGGCATGATATGCCTCAGTTTATTGAAAAAGCACAGACAGCTGTTGGATTAGCCATTGCACTGGCAGCTGGGATCATGACTGTAATATCCCTGTTTCAGCTGTCTGATGCCCTTCTTAAAAACATGAAAAAAATCTAACCGGCAGCTTTCTCCGGATGCATGCCAGCACAAAAATCGCCCCCGCGTCTTTGACGCGAGGGCGAATAACTTTCCCATTCTATTTATTTCAAAAACTCTTCCACAATAGCTACAAACACTGCAGAACCTTCCCAAAGCACATCTTCATCTACATCAAACTTTGGATTATGATGGGAAACATCGGTTCCCTTTGCCGGATTTGAGGAGCTTAAGAACATGAAAGCACCCGGCAGTTTTTCCAGATAGTAAGCGAAATCTTCGCCGCCCATATTTGGAGCTTTTACCTCTGTAATTACATGATCTTCTCCTACTACAGTCTTAGCTGCTTTTGCTGCCAGAGCTGCCATCTTGTCATCATTGATAACAGGCGGTGCGCCCCAGATCATCTCGTAGTCTACATTTCCGCCAAATACAGCTGCAGTTGCCTGGGCGATCTCTCCGATGCGCTTTGCTGCAAACTGACGTACTTCCTCTTCCAGTGTACGGATGGTTCCTTCGATGACTACCTCATTTGGAATAACGTTGTACTGGTTTCCGCCCTGAATCTTTCCAATGGTCAGTACCAGTGGCTTTGTTGCATTTAATTCTCTGGTAGTAATAGCCTGAAGAGCGATCACAATATGAGCTGCAATATTCACAGGATCAATCCCCTTTTCAGGCGTAGATCCGTGGCAGCCTTTACCATTTACCTTGATCACAAACTTATCAAAAGCAGCCATGCAGCAGCCTGGAGTAACAACTACAGTTCCGCTTGGAATGTTCTTATCTAAAATCGTTCCAATATGAGTACCAAATACAGCGTCTGCGCCTTCTACGCCGCCGTTTTCGATCATTACTTCCGCACCTCTGGACTGTTCCTCAGAGGTCTGGAACATAAGGCGGACTGTACCTGCGATCTCATCCTTGTGAGCCCACAGTACTTTTCCTGCGCCTAATAACATAGCTGTATGAGTATCATGACCGCAGGCATGCATAAAACCTTCATGTTTTGAAGCAAATGGAAGTCCGGTTTCTTCTTTGATAGGAAGAGCATCCATATCTGCACGCAGGCAGATGGTCTTTCCTGGCTTTCCGCCTTTAATAGTTGCGATAATACCGCTGTCCTTCTTTGAGCATACATAAGGGATACCGATCTTATCCAGTTGGGCTGTTACATAAGCAGCTGTTTCCGGCAGATCGTATCCAAGCTCCGGGATCTGATGCAGATCTCTTCTTAATCCTACGATATATTCCTGTAAATCTTTACATTCATTCCACATAATCAGCAAATCTCCTCTCCCACTGGGGTTTCGCTTATTTTTTCTGCCTTTGCAGCGTCATCTGCATTTCCATCTTTTTTCTGGTCATTTACATAGAACAGACGTGCCATTCCAAGAGTTCCAAATACAGCACAGACAATGACTACCCATGCAGGTACTGGTACGAATAATTTAAGTACAGTTGGGATCAGCAGGCCAAATACAGCTACCTTTGGGTATTTTACTGCGAAGTTTCCAAAGGTTCCGCCAAAAATAGCGGCTGCTGCATAGTTCTTTAATGCAGAGTTTAAAAATGCAGGAAGAACGGCTACTACTGCAGAACCAACTAAAACAGCGCCTGTAGTTGCGATCAGGTTTGTGATAATGGAACCACAGATAGCCATGGTAGATACTACTTCTGCCTGAATGGTTCCGCTTTTGCTGTCTGTTACATCCAGCGCCAGTGCTGCACATGGAACACGCATGTTTCCGATATTTCCAGAAAGGAAACCTAAGTATGTACCGCTCATACCAAGAGCTGCATAATAAGAAATAGGCTCAACGATATAGAAAGCGCCAAAGGATAATGCAGTCAGCGCCCATGCTGCCAGGACTGTTTCAAGTTTTGGCCAGCAGCCATAGCGGCTGCACAGATATAATACCGGGATAAATGCAGTGAACGCAGCCAGGATACAGGTTGGTGCGCCAATGCGGATGCTGTTTCTCTTCCATTCTGCCATATAATCTTTCATAATCTGTCTTCCCCTCCTATGCTACTGCCAGGTCATGCATAACCGCAAAGAACATTCCGATCACCATTGCGATACCTAAGGAATACTCTGCTAATTTTGGATGCTTTGGCACGATCAGTTTCATAATAGCTACCATGCTTAATGCGCCTGCCAGACAGGCAATGGTGCTTCCAAGACCTTTTTTGATCTCGTTTGCATTTAAGTAACCAAAAATACCAAGGGAACATGCTCCTGATAAAACAGCCAGCCACTTTGCATCGCCGCCGCTTAACTTGCCTCTTAATTTCTCTAATGCTGGTGTAACTGTACCGCTGACTAACAGCCATCCTGCACCGTTTAATGCCATTGCAAACCAGGATACTGCCATAACGGTCAGTGTGTATCCTTTTCCGCCAAATTCAACGCCAGCTGCCTGAGCGCCCATGGTTGCTGCGGAAAGCTCTGTAGCTGCCGCACCGATAATGGAAAGACGCAGCCACGCCATTGGTCCGCCAATGGAAGCCATAAGACCAACCATAACGATAAATACGCCGCAGGCCGGACCGATGGCTGAGATCAGGCCGATCTTAAAAGCCTTGTTTGCCAGTCCCTGTTCCAAATTTACCTCAACTGCTGCTCGTTTTGCCTGCCTCATAAACAGAAGTGCCTGTGCCAGGGAGATCACAACGGTGATACCGCATAGTACCCAGAAAATGGGGGCATTTGCAATTGCCAGATAGTCCATAGATTTTCCTCCTCTAAATACGATCTAATCTTTTTCACAGATCATCTTGTATGTTGTGGACCATTATAGCATTGAGATTATTGAAAATCATTGTACTTATAGGACAATAATTTTCAATTAGAATTGTGCAGGGTGAGTTTTATTGTATGTAAGGGATAGTTTGGGACTTGTTTTGTTTGTACTTGAGAGACAATAGATAGTGCATTTTTGTTGTTCTCTTGCTATAATGGAAGGAGAAACCGCCCGCTGACACGGGCGGGGCCATATGACATATAGAAAGGACTTCCCCTTATGACCATATCCGACTTTTTAAAACTCCCCAACTTCTCCGACCTGCGCCTGTTAGCTGGCGGGGACGGAACTTCAAGTGAAGTGACCAATGTTACAGTAGTAGATACCCCCGATGGAACCAACTGGTTAAATGGCGGGGAGTTAGTTATCACTACTGCCTATATGCTCCATGAAGAAAAAGACCTTCTGGAGTTTCTGCGTACTTTAAGCAGTAAAAAGGCAGTCGGTATCGGTATCAAAGAAAACCGCTACCTGACTGCGATCCCGGCATCTGCCTTAAAGCTGGCAGATGAACTGCACCTGCCTCTGATCTCTGTTCCGGAAGCTTATCCGTTTGTGGATATTATCAACCCGGTACTGACCCAGATCATCAGCCAGCAGTCATTTCTTCTGACTCAGGCCAATATGATCCACAAGGAGTTTTTAGGACTTGCTATTAACAATGGCAGCGTGCCGGAGATTTTAAGGACACTGCGCCGTTTTACAGGCATTCCCTGCGCCTTTATGGATACCTGGTTTAAAAATATTTTCTTCTCGGACGAAGATTCTCCCCTGATGCGCCAGCTTCAGGACATGGATATGGAAAATATTTCCAGTGAGTTTTTAAACCAGTACGACAACTATGCTGTTGCCAACAAAAACGAGACTTTCGGCTATCTTCTTTTTGAAAAGGGGCAGCTGCAGACAGGCGAAGAAAGCAGCGTACAGATTGCCCTGGAATACGCCAGCATTGTCCTTATCCTTCAAAGCCAGGTACGCATCGCCAACCAGCAGATGGCAGAGAAATATAAGGCCTCCTTCTTGGAAGACCTTCTTTTAAACAACGTAAAAGCAGATATTGAGATACATAACCGTGCAAGACTGTACGGCTGGGACTTTACCAATGGCGGTGTGGCAGCAGTTGTTGACATCAATAACATTAAAAAATACTTTATTGACCGCCTGGACTCTAATACAAACCGCATGCTGGAGGAAGCAACGGAACTGATCTTCCGCAACTCCATCCATGAAATGCACCAGACTTTCCCTCAGGCTAAATATTTCCGTCAAAGTGACCTGATCGTATTCATCATTTCCGTACCAAAAGACAGCCGGGAATTGCTTCCAGAGCAGCTGGAACAGACTTTTAAGAGGCTGCAAAGCCAGTTATCCCATGTAAGCCCATTTACCATTACATTAGGTATCGGACAATATTATGAAAATATCCGGGATATATCAAAAAGCTACTCTGAAGCCAGAGTAGCCATTAATCTTGGATATTCCCTGCAGTGGTTTGACCGCATTTTATTTTACAGCCGTTTAGGTCTTTACCGCCTTCTTGCCCCGGTAATGAACAGCCCTGAATCCGAGGAGCTTTGCCTGCAATATATTAAGCCATTAGAAGATTATGATAAAAAATACCACGGCGAACTGCTCCCCACCTTACAGGAGATCTTACAGTGCGGCTGGAACTTAAAAGAATCCGCCGAAAAGCTGTATATCCACTACAATTCCATTAAATACCGGTACGCTAAAATCTGCAAAGTTCTGAACCTGGACCTGTCCGATCATGATAACCGGTCATTAGTAGAAATCGCCATGAAACTATATCGGTTGAAACATTATAAAAAGGAGAACCAGTAGCCGCGGCTGCCGGTTCTCCCAAGATCATTTCAAATACTTCTCCAACACCGGTATCAGCGTATCCATATCAATAGGCTTTGCCACATGATCATTCATCCCCACAGCCAGAGCTTTCTTTTTATCTTCCGCAAAGGCATTTGCAGTCATGGCTACAATGGGAATAGCTGCTTTTTGTTTATCCTGAAGTTTTCGTATCTTTTGTGTGGCTTCGTAACCATTCATATCAGGCATCTGTACATCCATCAGGATAAGGCTGTAATAGCCATCCGGTGCATCTTCCAGCTTTTTCACGCAGACAACACCGTTTTCTGCCCTTTCGATGAGCAGTCCCTCTTCTTTTAACAGTTCCATGGCGATTTCGGCGTTTAAAGCATTGTCCTCTGCCAGCAAAATACTTTTCCTTTTGCTCCTGCAGGGAAAAATAGAAGAAAACTGATAGATTGGTCTTCTATCCGGTCTTTTGTAAAATATTTTTAAGTTGCTTTTTTAATCCTGCTGTTATATCATGCCTTTTAGATAGAATATAGTATGAGATCGTATATTGGGGAGGTTTACATGTTACCGGAAACAGATTCTTTTTCTTCAGAAGACAGTGTTTTTCATCATCTTTACGAGCAGGCAAGACTGCTTTACAATTTTGCAAGTCTGATGACAACACACAGCAATCACAAAAACTGCAGTGAACTGGCTCCAACCTTAACAATGACAGAGGTTCATCTGCTGGTAGATATTATGGAACAGCCGGGGATCGGCGTGTCTGAGCTTGGACGCCTGAATTTAAAAACCAGAGGCGCTATTTCTCAAATGGTAAAAAAGCTGGAGCAGGCTGGTATGATCACAAAATCCGTAAACGAACAGCACGCAAGGATCCTGGATCTGCATCTGACTCCCCTTGGACTGGCAATCGCAAGAGAACACGCTGAGTTCGATGTAAAGGCGCTGACCAATACATTAAACCAGCTGTTAGACAAATGTTCCATGGAAGAGATCAACCACTTTTACAAGGTGCTTCAGTGTTATAATGATATTCTCCAGGAGACCAACAACGAATAAACTGGGGCATGTTTAATGTTAAACACCTATACATTCATCCCCTTTGTGAGATCTGTCAAAACGGCAGATCTTTTTTTGTATAAAACCGCTAATATTCGTGTATTTTCAAAAATACTCTTGTTTTTTTGTAACAATGGTGCTATTTTTAAGTCAATGATTAGCAGCTAAACATTCAACGAGAGGACGCTCTCAGAAATCTCAAAAAATTGAAAACAGCATCTTACACATCCTAATGTACTTTAAGAGTACAGACAAAAGAAAAGGGGGACATGTTTACATGGCAAAACAGGGTAGTTCCACAAAGCAGTTAAAGCAGACTCTGGGCTTCTGGGATCTGATGAGTACGGCAATTGGTCAGATCATCGGCGCCGGTATTATGACACTTTTAGGCTCCGCCATCGCTCTTACAGGCCGCTCCGTTCCGATCTCCTTCCTGATCGCAGCGATCCTGGTAGTTGGTTATTCCATTCCAAAGATCCTGATCTGCGGTGCAGTCCGTGCCCGAGGCGGTGAGTACACCATGGTGGCAATGTTAGGCGGCACACGCATGGCAGGTATCTACACCGTTGTAAATACCTTAAGCAACTTATCACTGGCAATGTATTCACTGTCATTTGCAAGTTATTTTATCTCATTGTTCGGTTTTGGAAATGAAAAAGTGATCGCACTGATCGTCACAACGCTTTTCTTCCTTATTAATATCGTAGGCGTTGACATTATGGCAAAGTTCCAGAACCTGATCGTCGTTATGCTGTGCATCGCACTTGGATTATTCGCAGTAGTTGGTCTGAAACATGTACAGCCTGATTACCTGACAAACGGATTTTTAACCGGCGGAATCGGTGGTCTCTTCCAGGCCGGTGGACTTTTAACCTTCGCAGTCGGTGGAAGCACTGTAGTGGCAAACCTTTCTGCAGAAGCAAAAAATCCAACCAGAGATATTCCAGTGGTTATGCTGGTCTCCACTTTGATCGTAGCTGTTATTTATGGTCTTATCGGTATCGTTGCTGCAGGCGTTCTTCCTGTAGAGCAGGTTGCAGGCGAAAACCTGGCACTGGTTGCTGAATACGTCCTTTCCCGTCCACTGTACGTATTCTTCATGACCTGCGGCGCAATGTTCGCACTGATCTCTACTTTAAACGCACAGTTCGCATGGGCTACCAAGCCAATCTTACAGGGCTGCGACGATGGATGGCTGCCACAGCAGCTGGCTTACCTGCATCCAAAGTTTAAAACACCGGTTGTACTTCTTGGAATCCTGTATGTGATCGCAGTAGTGTGCATCATATCCGGTTTATCTGTCAGCATCCTTGGCAACCTGTCCCTGATCATGACCACTCTGGCTGTTGCCATTATCTGTGCATTTACCTGGAAGCTGCCGATCATTTGTCCAAAAGGCTGGGCTAATTCCAAGTTCAAAGTCAGCGGCCCGGTTATGACTGCCATCGTTATCTTCTCTACAGCGTGTGCTGTATTTAACATCTGGCTGAACGTAACTCAGCTTTCCAAGGGACTTATCATTGGAAGCGTAGTACTTTTGATCATCTCCATTATCTTTGCACAGGCTCGTATGAGCCATGTTGACTTAAGCCCAAGTTACGAAGAAAACTGCGGGGATGAGGAACCGGCAGACAAATAAGTCTGAAGTCTGCCCAGATAGTAAGAAACTGCAAAAAATACGAAACAGCAAGAAATATCAGGAGGATTTTTCTCATGAAATACGATTTTACAACACAGGTATCCAGAAAAAACACAGGTTCCAGCAAGTGGGACGGCATGTATGCAGCAAACCCAAATGTACCAGAGGGAACTGTACCATTTTCCGTAGCAGATATGGAATTTAAGAACCCGCCTCAGATCGCAGAAGGCATTGGAGAATATCTGAAAAACTCCATTATGGGATATACTTTTGCAACGGATAAGTATTACGATGCAGTGATCGGCTGGATGAAGCGCCGCCACAACTGGGACATCAAAAAAGAGTGGATCGTAGAGTATCCAGGCGTTGTACCTGCACTGTACCACATGGTAAACCTGTTTACAGATCCAGGTGACGGCGTTCTCTTATTCACACCTGTTTACTATCCATTTTATAATGCAGTCCGCAAAGGCGGCCGTACTCTGGTAGAAAGCCGTCTGCTTCTTACCGGCGACCACTATGAAATCGATTTTGCTGATTTTGAGGAAAAAGCAAAAGATCCAAAGAACAAACTTCTGTTATTATGCAGCCCCCACAATCCGGTTGGCCGTGTATGGACCAAAGAAGAACTGGCTAAGATCGGTGAGATCTGCTTAAAGAACAACGTTATGGTAGTAGCAGATGAGATCCACAATGACCTGATCATGCCAGGTTATGAGCACACAGTATACGCAACTGTTTCTGAAGAAATGGCACAGAACTGCATCGTATGCACCGCTCCAAGCAAAACCTTTAATATGGCTGGTATGATGACCTCTAATATCATTGTTCCAAATCCGGAATTAAAGCAGAAAGTTTACGATTACCGTGAGAGCCAGGCCGTATTCCTCTGCAACATGGCCGGTTACAAGGGCTGCGAGATCGCATACAATGACTGCGAAGACTGGCTGGAAGAGCTGCTTCCTATCCTGGATCACAACCGTCAGGTAGTAGAAGACTTTATGGCAGAGCATTTCCCACAGATCAAGGTAATGCGTCTGGAAGGAACTTACTTACAGTGGCTTGACTGCAGAGGTCTTGGCCTTACCTATAAAGAACTGGAAGCATTTATGACCCAGGAAGCATTTATCTTCACCGATGAAGGCTACGTATTCGGCGAACCTGGCGAATGCTTCGAACGTATCAACCTTGCCTGCCCGACCCATGTACTGGAAGCTGCATTAAAGCGCATGGATGAAGCCTGGAAGAAACACAATAAATAAAATAAGCTGATATACAAAATTGCCTCCATCACAAAAACATAAACGCAGGACCGGCAGGAAAGATTTCTGATTTCCTGCCGGTCCTGCGTTTATGGATATAATGTTTTCGTGATCCTTCTATTTTCTCATTTCTTTTACATTATGCCATACCGTAAATCCAACTCCCACCCAGATAAAGCAGAATGCGATGAGACGGTGGATCTCCAGTGGTTCATGGAAGTAAAAGTGTCCCATAAGGAACTGGATGGTCGGGTTTACGTACATTAAAATGCCTGTTAAATAATAAGGGATCATTTTTACACCCTTGTTAAACAGAAGTAATGGAATGGATGTGACCACGCCAGCCATTGGGAATAGGAAAAACTGCATTCCGTGAAGGACTCCCAGGCTTCCATGTCCATTCATTTCGCTGTATACACAGAACAGCAGCGCGATGGGGGTTACAAATAAGGTCTCTGCAAAAATTCCAGGATTTGTAAAATGTTTTTTGAACCTGGGACCCGCCAAAAACATGAGTAAGCAGCCATTTTTCGAAAAAAAAATGAGCGGATTACGAATGTTTTTGAGAATTGCGAGAGTGCAAAGCACGTAGCAAT
>JBNMGK010000098.1:0-8486 GCA_050872205.1 Enterocloster sp. | reverse complement strand
GGTATCACCAGGCGTAAATTCCGGGATCTGGGGCAGATCGCGGATATACAGGCTGCGGCCCTTTACAACGGTGCCGCCATCCGGCTCCTCTAAGCCTGCTGCGATTCGCAGCAAGGTAGATTTTCCTGTGCCGTTGATACCGATCAGACCTACCTTTTCTCATTCATTAATAGAAAATGCAGTGTCATTAAACAGCAGGCGTTCTGTATAGGATTTTGTTAAATGTTCTATGGTAAGTAAATTCATATTGTTCATTTTCCTCTTATTTTTGCATCTTAGAAAAGTATAACACAAAGGAAAAAACGGCACAACAAAACACCGGATGTTTTTTATCCACATCCGGTGTCATTATTCTCTGTTTTCTTCGCCTATCTGACATTAATCCACATTTCCATATAACTCATGGACCTTACTCATAAGAACCTTTCCTACGCTGTTGCGTGGAATTTCATCTACGATCTCCACATACTTAGGCTGTTTGATCTTTGCCAGATTTTTACTGCAGTATTCTTTTATATCTTCTGCTGTAGCCTTAGAGCCTTCTCTTAAGACTACAATGGCTTTTCCTACTTCACCTTTTCTCTTATCCGGTACACCGATCACACAGACTTCGTGGATGCCTGGGCACTCTTTCATAATATTTTCGATCTCTACAGGATAAATATTTTCACCATGGCTGATGAACATATTCTTCTTTCTGCCTACGATGTAATAATATCCTTCTTCGTCCTGCTGAGCAATATCACCGGAATGCATCCAGCCGTTCTGTAATGCCAGTTCCGTCTCTTCCGGATCGCCCCAGTAGCCGGAAAACATAGCTGCAGAGCGGATGAGCAGTTCTCCTTTTTCGCCCTTTGGAACATCTTCGCCATTTTCATTTACAATGCGAAGCTTCACATAAACCATTGGTTTGCCTACAGAAAGGCGTTTTTCCTCAATATCCTTTACGCTCATGGAATTAATAGGCATTGCAAGAACGCCAGGTCCTACTTCTGTCATTCCATAGCCGTTGCAGAAGCGAACACCCTTTTTCCAGTAAGCTCTCATGATCTCCAAAGAAGCAGGCGCTGCGCCACAGCGGATACGTCCGATCTCAGAAAAATCAGCTGTTTCAAATGCCGGATCCTCCATCATATACTGGAAAATAGTAGGAACTCCTAACAGGAAGGTAAGGTGTTCCTGCTTCATGATCTGGAATACATCCTTTTTGTCAAATTTTCTGGTCATGACCATTCTGGCGCCTACATATAATAATGGCATCAGAAGGCTGTTCCAGGCTGCTGCATGGAATAAAGGAAGACATACATAAACTACATCTCGGTTGTTGACGCCATAAGCTGTCACCTGATTGATCACATTGTAATAAAGAGCCCGATAGGAGATCATCGCTGCTTTAGGGATACCTGTGGTTCCGCCTGTATGTACAAGCATTGCTATGTCTTCAAACTGATGCTCAGGAAGAGGGCGGTCTTCATCAGAATACTCTAAGATCTCCTGATAACAGGCCAGATCTCCTTCCTGCTTTTTGTCTCCTATGGAAATAAATGCTAACTCAGGGAAACGTTTTTTCAAAGCAGCTGCTTTTTCTCCAAATTCTTCCTCATAAAGCACTACAGAAGGAGTTTCCTTTAAAATCAGCTCTGAAAGTTCTCTTTCTGTCAGCTTTACATTATAAGAAGTCATAATATATCCAGTGCGGACAATGGCATAGAACATATCCATATGCTGCACACAGTTTCCTGCGCAGATCGCCACTCTGTCTCCTTTTTTTATCTTCGCCTTATCTGTCAGGAAATTAGCAAGTTTTCTGGAACGTACTTCAAAATCCTGATAATAATAGCGAATGCCTGTAGTATAGTCCAGCAAAGCTTCACTTTTGCCGTCCCGTTCTAACCGGCTCATAAAAAAGTCCCGAATGATCTCATTATCGTTCATCATGTATATCCCCCATTAGATCTCACTGTCGGAAACATCCTTGATCTTGTTGTAATAAGCCAGATAATCTGGTGAGATCTTTTCTTTTTCCAACATAGTCAATACCGCTAATATTACAACACTTGCCGGTACTGCAGCCCAGAAAGGCTGTATTCCAAATGGATTTCCGCTAAAGTGCCATACACCTGCTAAAATGCCTCCGATCAGGATGGACCAGAATGCTGCACGGTTGCTTACCCGCTTCCATACCAGTGCAATGATAAGCACTACGCCTGCTACAGAACGGATCTGGAATGCTCCTAATATCTGTGTCAGGATAGAAGAAGTGGTAAGGCCAAAACCGGTAGCTATCAGAGCCATTACAACAATGGATCCCTTAGAAAACCGGATCTGTTCTTTTTCACTTGCCTGTGGCCGCACCAGCATGTAAAAGTCTCTTGTCAGTGTAGCAGATAATGATAAAAGAAGTCCAGGACCGGTAGAAAGAATGGCTGCTAAAACTGCCATGCTGACAATACCACTGAATACCGGGTGAACACTTTCTGCCATGGTATAGATGATATTTCCAGCCTGAGCATCAGGCATTGTCACGAAACCTGCAATACCGATGAGCGCCGGCATCAGTGCAAATGGAATAACCAGGATTCCAGACCAGACAATACCGCTTTTTGCGGTTTTCAAAGACTCTGCTCCTAAACAGCAGTTTACAACTGTAGAAGAAAGGATCATGGAAAACGCAGCTCCTAACACCTGTGCCGCTACAGTTATTTTATCTGGATAAGTAAAGGTAAAATAATGGGCCGGTGTATTTGCCATCATATATGCCAGACCCCCTGCTTTATTTATAGACAGGAAACTGACTAAAAACATTCCAGCAAACATTACAAGAGAATGGATCACATTCATTCCTGCAATGCCTTTTAAACCATGAAGAGCCATATAGGCAAATAAAATACCTACGATCCAGGCTAAAACAGCCTTATTTACACCTAACATAGAGGAGAGAAGGGCAGCTGCCGCAATGGGCTGCTGGGAAAAGATGATCCCATACACAAACATGATGATGACTAACACCACCAGACGCACTCTCCTGTCAAAGCGGAAGGCAAATGCTTCCGGTACAGACATTACACCAAAATGACCGGCTCTGCGATAAAATTTCGCTGTACAGAACACAAATACCAGAACTCCCAGTACCATGCCCCAGTTGGTCCATACGGAGGACAAGCCCATTTTAAAGGCACTGGCAGCATTTCCTACTGTAGAACTTCCTGCAACCATTTCCCCAAACATTAAGGCTACGGTAAGACCTATTCCCAGGTGCTTTTTTGCTACAAAAAAATGCTGTATGGAATTGTCCCCTTTTCCATTCATTATCTTTCCTGCGGCTGTAGTAATGATAAAATACGCAACCACCATAAATAATGCTATCATATCCCTCTCCCATCTTAGCAAGGCTTATTCAGCCTTACTGCTCCGTATCCGTTTTGTAAGTTCCGGGATCACCTCAAATAAGTCCCCTACGATCCCATAATCTGCGATGTTAAAGATCGGTGCATCTGGATCTTTGTTAATAGCAATGATCACATCAGAAGATGACATACCTGCCACATGCTGGATGGCACCGGAAATACCACATGCAATGTAGATCTTTGGTCCAACGCTCTTTCCAGTCTGTCCCACCTGGTGCAAGGAAGAGATCCAGCCAGAATCTACTGCTGCTCTGGAAGCGCCGATCTGAGCGCCGATCTCATCTGCCAGTTCCTTTAATACCTCAAAACCTTCCGGTCCACCAACGCCTCTGCCGCCTGAAACAATGATCTCTGCTTCTTCCAGGTTCACATCTGCTCCCCCAGCCTCTGTGATCACTTCTATAATGCGGGTGCGGATCTCATCTGGTCCAAATTCTACTGTTTCATGGATGATCTCACCATTACGTCCTGTATCTTCCTCTGGCTTTTTAAATACGCCTGGACGTACAGTACCGATCTGCGGTCTGTGATCCGGGCAGAGAATGGTTGCCATCAGGTTACCGCCAAAAGCAGGTCTGGTCCATTTTACAAGACGGGTCTCTGAATCTACTCCCAGCTCTGTACAGTCTGCAGTAAGACCTGTCTGCATACGGCTGGATACTCTCGGTCCTAAGTCACGTCCATTGTTGGTAGCACCGATAAGCAGCACTGCCGGATTATACTTCTTAATTAAGGTACACATTGCCTTTGTGTAACCATCTGTGGAATAATCCTTTAATTCCTTCTGGTCTACTACAATGGCTTCATCTGCACCGTAACGGATAGCCATTTTTGCAAAATCTTCGATCTCATTTCCCGGGATAATGGCAACTAACTTCTCTCCCAGATCATCAGCCATTTTTCTTCCCTGTCCAAGAAGCTCCAGGCTGACTCCTTTTATTTTTCCTCTGACTACTTCTATAAATACCCAGACATTTCTAGCATCACTCATAAGTCTGTCCCCTCCTAAAATGTGATCTTAGCTTCAGACAGCAGCTTTAATAAATTATCAGCCTGCTCTCCTGCATCTTTTCCTTCTACACGTACTCCCGTAGAATGAACAGGTGGAACAAAGGTCTTTTTAACTTTGGTAGGAGAACCCTTTAAGCCAAGTCTTGCCGGGTCTAATTCAGGCAGGTCTGCAGCTGTTAATGTGCGGACTTCCGTACGGTTTGCCAGCATTTTTCTGCGGATATTTGGATATCTGGGCTCATTTAAGGATTTTACAGCTGTAAGAAGGGCCGGAAGTTTTACTTCGATCTTTTCGTAGCAGTCTTCCTGCTCTTTTGTTACAGTTAAAGTTGTGTCATTTAATTCAATATCTGCAGCATAAGTCACCTGCGGGATACCTAAATGTTCTGCAATTTCCGGGCCAACCTGTGCGGTATCACCGTCGATTGCCTGTTTTCCACATAAAGTAAGGTCAAATTCCCCTAATGCGCGGATAGCAGCAGACAGTGTATAGCTGGTAGCCAGTGTGTCAGCGCCACCAAAAGCACGGTCACTTACCAGTACCATGTTGTCAGCGCCCATTGCGTAGCATTCTCTTAAAGCTTCTGCTGCCTGACCTGGTCCCATAGAAAGGACGGTTACTTCTGCCCCATATTTGTCCTTTAACTGCAAAGCAGCTTCCAGGGCATTTTTATCAAATGGGTTTACAATACTTGGAACTCCATTACGGATCAATGTATTTGTCACCGGATCGATCTTTATCTCTGTTGTATCCGGAACCTGTTTTACACAAACAAGAATCTTCAATCTGTTCACCTCTCCTTTGCTGTTTGTCAGCTTTTTATCAGCATTTTCCAATAATGGTCTTGCCAATGATCTGACGCTGTACCTCATTGGTTCCCTCAAAAATACGATATACTCTTACATCACGGAGCATTTTTTCAATGGGGTAATCTTTGGAATATCCATAACCGCCTAAGATCTGAAGCGCTTCGTCTACGATCTCATTTACAGCCTCTGAAACATAAGTTTTACTGATAGAACCAAGGCAGGAAATAGGCTTTCCTTCATCTACTACCTTTGCTGCATACATCATCATTGCTCTGGCTGTCTGAAGCTTGATCTCCATATCAGCGATCTTAAACTGAATGCCCTGCAGCTTTCCGATTGGTCTGCCATACGGGCATCTCTCCCTGGTATACTGAGCTGCGATCTCCAGTGCCTTCTGTGCAGTACCGATCAGTGGAGCTACGCAGATAGGACGGGATTTCTCCAGAGCCTTCATAACGATCTTAAAGCCATCTCCTTCTTTTCCAATGATATTTTCAGCAGGAACATGTACATCCTGGAAAATAACATCGGTTGTATTAGAAAGACGGATACCCATCTTATTTTCTTCTTTTCCAACGCTGACGCCTGGTGTGTTGCGTTCAACGATAAAGCAGCTTAAACCTTTGTGTCCCAGTTCCGGGTTAGTAGAAGCTACTACTACATATACATTTGCCAGTCCGCCGTTTGTAATAAAGGTTTTGGTACCATTGATAATGTACTCATCTCCTACACGGACTGCCTTTGTCTTGGTTCCTGCTACATCAGAACCAGACTGAGGTTCTGTGATACACATAGCAGAAATCTCGCCATTTAACAGTCTTTCTGCCATAGCCCGTTTCTGCTCTTCGCTTCCCCCTGCAAGTACCTGCTTAAATCCAACAGTAGCTGCGCCGAAGCTTACAGCAAAACCACAGTCTACACGGCCAAACTCTTCACGGAGAAGAGATAAGGTCTGCAGATCAAATCCCGGACCGCCGTACTCTGCCGGAATATCCATTCCCCAAAGTCCGATCTCACCCATTTTTTTAAATACTTCCATTGGGAATCTGGAAACTCCATCACACTCCTGTACCAGTGGTGCCAGTTCATTTTCAAGGAATTTACGAACAAGCCCTGTAATATCTTTCTGCTCTGCAGTCATTAATTGCCATTCCATATATTTTCCTCCATATATCTAACAGATGAAGTTATCTTCCTTTAAAATCCGGTTTTCTTTTCTCAAAAAAGGCATGTATTGCTTCTGCATGATCTTCTGACTTGCATAACTGATACTGATATTCGCCTTCATTTTCCATAGCGTCCTCCAGTCCCTGATATAACTGTCTGTTTACAAGACGTTTCATGCGCTCATAAGCAAGTGCCGGGCCTTTTGCCAGCTTTTTCGCGGTCTTCATGACCATTTCTTCCAGATCTTCAGGAGCAGCGGCAGCTGTGATAATGCCCCATTCTGCCGCCTGTTCTCCCGTAAAGCGTTGGCCTAGCATCAGCAGTTCTTTTGCCTTTGCTGCTCCCAGATTTTTTGTAAGCATAAGAGAGGAACCCATATCCGGAATAAAGCCAATGTTCACAAATGCAAATACAAACTTGGATGCCAGCTGTGCATAGGAAAAATCACATGCAAGAGCAATGCTTAAGCCGCCGCCTGCTACTGCGCCTTCCAGCCATGCTATTACCGGCTTTGCATTATTTACGATAGAAAGGATCACATCATTATTGCATCTTAAACCAGGTCTTGTTTCGCAGCAGTTATTGTCAACTTTATATTTCATGCCCTTTACATCACCGCCGCCGCAGAAATTTCCCTGTGCGCCGCGGATCACAATAACACGGACCTCCGGTGAATCACTGCATGCGTTTAATATCTTTGTAAGAGACTGTGCCCCTTCCATTGTAAGAGCGTTCAGTTTTTCAGGGTTGTTCATGGTGATCATTCCGATCCCATCTTTTAACTCAAAATCCACATACTTTAATTCCGGTACTTCCATTCCTGCTCCTCTTTTCTTCTGTTAAGTATTATTTTTTCATTTCTTCCTTGAATTCCTTCATCATCTGGTCGATCTCTTCATCACTGTAGCCTAATCCGCCTAAAACCTCATGATTATGCTGTCCTAAGGTAGCTGCCTTGTGGATCTCACCAGGAACATCAGAGAAGAATGCGTTGCAGCCTCTTGTCTGGTAGGTTGGCTGCTTAATATCATCAGGTGTAGGTGCCTGTACGATATAGCCCATATGTTTTACCTGAGGATCATCTACTACCTGCTGGTCATTATTAACCAGGCAATATGCCATGTGGCATTCATCCATTCTCACGCATGCTTCTTTTAAGGATGGGAAGCTGCTAAGCCATGCTTCGATCTCTGCAATGACCTTAACCATGTTTTTGGTGCGGGCACCGATGGTATTATACTCCGGATCAGTAAGATAATCCGGTCTGTTCATTGCCTTTGCAACTGCTTCCCATGCTTTTGCAGATGGTGCACAGATAATAACGCTTTCTCCCTTATCTGTGTTGAAGCAGCCAAATGGGCATAAACCGCTGTGGTGATTGCCGTTTGGTTTACATAATACTCCGTCATTTAAGCGGTCGATGGTACTGTTTAAATGGATCATGCCCTGTAACAGGGAAACATCGATGTACTGACCTTTTCCGGTTCTTCTCTGATAATGAAGTGCAGTCAGAACAGAAGCAAATACATTAAATCCGCCAAAGTAATCAGCTAAAGCAATACCATGTTTTAATGGCTGTCCGCCCTTTTCACCGGTAATACTCATCATACCGGAAAGTGCCTGTCCCATCATATCAAAGCCAGGTTTCTGGGAATAAGGGCCGGTCTGTCCAAAAGCAGTTAAGGAGCAGTAGATCAGTGCCGGGTTGATCTCTTTTAAGGTTTCATAATCCAGTCCCAGACGTTTCATAACACCTGGACGGTTGCTTTCAATAAGAACATCTGCATCTTTTGCCAAAGCCTTAACGATCTCTATTGCTCTTGGATCTTTTAAGTTTAAGGTAATGGACTTTTTACCTCTGTTTACCCATGCATGAGTCAGGCTCTTTCCTTCCAGGATAGGTACATAGGTTCTTTCCGGTCCGCCGTTCATAGATTCGATCTTAATAACCTGTGCGCCATAATCAGACATTTCCGCACTTGCTACAGGACCAGCCGCATTGGTCGTAAAATCAAGAACTTTTACATCATCTAACATTCCAGCCATTTTCATTTACCTCTCTTTTCTTTCTCGTTTAACGTTCCTCAGTTT
>JBNMGK010000273.1:0-4014 GCA_050872205.1 Enterocloster sp. | reverse complement strand
TTCCGCTTTTCATGTCTTCGTATTAAAAACTTCTTAAAGCGGTCCATTTCATTACTTGTGATAATACCATCAAAGAGGACTAACAATGCCGGTAAAATAGTAAGTACCAGACATACGCTGAACAGCGCGCCTCTTCCGATCAGATGCCCCAATCCGCCTATAGCAGCCGTACTGGAGATCATATATACAATGTAACCAGCCAGTATCAGGATGGTTCCTGAGGTAAATACAGAGGAACAGGACATAGCCAGCGCCTCCACTACAGCCTCCTTCTTCTTCATGGTCTTTCTGCAGGCCATATAGTTGTTGGTAAGCAAAATAGAATAGTCTACTGTAGCGCCCAGCTGGATACTGCTTACAATGATGTAGCCCATGTATACCAGCGTCTCACCAACCAGATAAGGCACCGCCATGTTGATGTAGATCGCTGCCTCAATTGGGATCATAACAATAATAGGCACCAGTATGGACTGGAAACTGAACATAACAACCAAAAATACGCTGATCAGGGATAGCACATTAACTCTTGCATTGTCCGCTGTGATCGTAGTCTTAATATCTTCTGTAGAAGGAGTTTCACCTGCCACATAAGAGTCTTCCGGGTAATATTTCTTCACAATATCACGGATATCATTGGTATACTCAAAGGCCTTGTCACTTTCTGACTTGGTCCTTATGTAGATCAGCATACGGCTTGTAGTATCTGTATGCAGCTGACTGGTAATGGAATAGGGAAGAAAATCTTCCGGTACACCTTCCGGCAGTGTATTTGCCATAGATGTTACGCTTTTCACATATTCCAGATCTTCGATCTCATCTGACATTGCCTTTTCTGTAATGGCTGATGTATTTGGATAAATGGCTACCAGCATATTGCTGCGGCCAAATTTCTCATTGATCGCCTGCTCATCTGCATAGACCTGTGTTCCTTCGCTGACACCTACGGCGCTGTTTCCGAATAAAAAGCTGTTCATTCCCTGGGCTGTATAAGCAAAAGGAACTACCAGGATCATGGTCACCAATGCAATATTGCGGATCTTGTAAATGCCTCTTCCCATTTTGTGAAAATCCGGTAAAAAGGATCTGTGAGCCGTCTTTTCATTCCATTTTGCAAAGCGGAAGATCATGGCCGGCATGAAAAGTACAACGGTTAAAAGGCTGAATACGATTCCTTTTGCCAAGACCAGACCCATATCAAAACCAATGCTGAATTTCATGAACATCAGGGCTACGAAACCGGCTATGGTGGTAAGACTGCTGGCGAAAATAGAGTTAATGGCTGCATCTACTGCATCCACCATGGCTTCTTCATCAGAAAGCCCTTTTTTCTTCTCTCTGGTAAATGCATCTAACAGGAAAATAGAATAGTCCATGGAAGTTGCCAGCTGGAGCACCATTGCCACGTTGTTCGTCAGGAAAGAAACTCTTCCTATAAAAATGTTGGTACCGCGGTTTAACAGGATAGCTACCCCCATAACCAGTAAAAACAGAAATGGCTCTGACCAGGCAGTGGTTGTAATACATAAGATGGTAAAGATCATAATAACAGCTACTGTTAAGATCAGCTGCATCTCACTTGCCAGATTCTCCTGCAGGGATTTGTTCTGCACTGCCATTCCTGTAAAGCAGCCTTTATCTCCTGTGATGGCTTTTAATTCATCAATGGCTGCGGAGGTGCTTTTCGCTGTATTTCCTTCTTTAAAAGTCACATCCATAACTGCGTAGCCATCTTTGTAATAATCTTCAATGTCCTCCTGATGAATGAAATCTTCACCGGAGTAGATATTTACAGTGCTGTCACACCAGAGGATCTGGTCCACACCGTCTACATCTTCCATTTTATCTTTGTATTGTTTGGCTTCATACAGCGTTACATCTTTTAGCATAATGCGGGCTGTTCCCGGATAGCCAAACTCATCTTCCATTTTATTTAAGCCAATCCCTGACTGGGCCGTATCTGGAAGATACTCCGTCAAGTCATAGTTTACTTCCACAAACAGCATGGCAACTGCACAGAATAAGCAGGCTGCAATGAAGACCGATACGATCCAGTTCTGTTTTTCAATAATAAACCGGGCCAGCTTAATGGACGGCTTTTCTCCGGAAGCTTTTTCCTTTTTCTCACGCTTCTTTAAGGGTCCAAACTTGAATTTCTTTTCCATGATCCTAACTCCTCACATAGATATGTGTTATTTAACGCATAAAAAGAACCATAAACCAGTGGTGTCCGTTCTTTTCCTCATGGGCCATACCCATATATCGATAATATTGTAATGTGTATTTTCTGTCTGACTTTGATGTATATTTACGTCCCGTTACATTCATTATCTTGTCATATGCCTCATCTGCATCTTCGCAGTCCCGCACATATACTTCCAGGCAGGAAGCATTTTTGCGGTAAGGAATGGATGCCAGTGTATCTTCTATGGTTCCTTCTCCTGTGACCCGTCCGTCTGCATACCCCTTTTCCATGGCTGCTTCCAGACGGCTTTGTGCAATTTTATTTAATTTCATATCCATGATAAAGCCTGCATACCGGTCATAGCTGGTATGGTTATCACCGTCATATTCCCGTTCTCTGTCTGGATATGCGTCAAAATACTGTTCTTTCTTTTCATCCCCCAGCTGACCAAACAGATCCTGGGCCACATCATCATAGCAGCCTGCCACGTAGGCGCCGCCACCTGTATTTTCCAGCCACTTTGCTGTTTTCGATGCACCTGAATCTTCAAATTCATATACCGCGTTATCTAAAACCAGCTGCCCTTCGTTCATACCGCCGTCTTCGTGGAAGTAATACCAGTCATCTCCCACCTTTTCCCAACCGGTAGCCATGGTTCCGTCTTCCTTCATATAATAGAAGCGGCCGCCAGTATAGAGCCAGCCAACGTAAGCAGTGCCGTCTGTCTTTTTCCAGTACCAGTTTCCGTCAAGGTTTACCCAGCTGCCATTAGGCTCTGTCCCATAAACTGCATCTGCCGGTCCCGCTGCCAGGAAAGCGGCCATCATCAATATAGAAATGGGATATAATCTGCTTCTGCCTTTCATACACTCATCTCCTGTTTTTTAAAGCTCTGTTTTCTATTATTCAACTCTACATTTGTTAATTGACATTTGTTCATTTATTAACTATAATGGATTATACTAACTAATGATGAAAACAACAATGATTAATTTTAATTCTTTTGTTTAATAATCAACATTATTATAGCATGTGTTAATAAACCAGATATTAAAATATTGTAAACAAATCCGAACACAAAAGGGGGAAATTCTTACTATGAGTACAGAAGCAGTAGACCGACGGGTACGGCGCACCAGAAAGCAGCTGCGGGAATGTCTTGTTACTTTATTAAAACAGAAAAAGGTACAGGATATCACTGTCAGAGAGCTGACCGAACTGGCGGATCTGAACAGAGGAACTTTTTATCTTCATTATAAAGATGTATTTGATCTTCTGGAAAAAACAGAAAGCGAGCTTTTAGATGATTTTAACCAGCTTGTTATGAAACATGATGCGGAAGATCTGAAAAAGCATCCCTATGGCATTTTCATGGAGATCTACACACTGGCCTATGACAATGCAGACCTGGTGGAGATATTATTAGGTGAAAATGGCGACTTAAATTTTATGAACCGCTTAAAACAGCTGATCCGGGATAAATGTCTCCACGACTGGATGGAAGTATTCCGCGCTGGAAATCCTGCTATTTTCGATGCCTACTTCTCTTTCATCGTATCCGGCTGCGTAGGGCTGGTGCAGTACTGGATGAAAACGGGCATGAAAGAGACACCCCAGCAGCTGGCAAGACTGACAGAGCAGGTGATCCGCAAAGGCATCGGTGTATTAGATACAGATCCATTTGCCACCGCGTAAGCAATCGTGTATACTTGTGATATTCACATGATGAGGAGAGAACAGATGAACTACGAAGATTTATTTAAAGAAACTGCCTGTGTACGTATAAAGAAAGGAACCGGACGCACCTTAAAGGCTGGCGGCGCCTGGATCTA
>JBNMGK010000050.1:0-12698 GCA_050872205.1 Enterocloster sp. | reverse complement strand
TCCTGTACGCAGATGTGCTCTTTCTTAGGATCTACGATGAAGATTGCATCTGGAAGCTTCTTCATATCCTTGATACCGCCCAGGTTCTTCTCTAACTTATCCCATTCTTTCTTTAATTCGATAACTTCCTTCTTAGGAAGAACATCGAAAGTACCGTCCTGAGACATAGCCTCGATCTCTTTCAGTCTTGCAATACGGCTCTGGATGGTCTTGAAGTTGGTCAGCATACCACCTAACCATCTCTCGTTTACATAGTACATACCGCAACGCTCTGCTTCAGTCTTGATAGCTTCCTGAGCCTGCTTCTTGGTACCTACGAACAGAATGTTTCCGCCCTCAGCTGCGATGTCAGATACAGCCTTGTAAGCTTCATCTACTTTACCTACAGACTTCTGTAAGTCGATGATGTAGATGCCATTTCTCTCTGTGTAGATGTATGGAGCCATCTTAGGGTTCCATCTTCTTGTCTGGTGACCGAAGTGTACACCAGCTTCCAGTAACTGCTTCATTGAAATAACGCTCATGTTCTTTACCTCCGTTTGGTTTTTAGCCGGTTTATTGAGCTTAAACCGGTCGCATCCGCCTGCTTCTCATGCTTCCCGGAAGACCGTTCCCGGCACCTTTCCGTGGAATCCACAGACGTGTTTTTTATCAACTTTATGACTATAACATAAAAAAAGACAGTCTGCAAGTGTTTTTTTACAGACTGTCCATGTTTTTGCAATATGTTCGGAAAACCGATTATTTCAAGTTAGAATTAGAAGCTTTAATAGCTTTTAATTCGTCAAATACTACATCATTAAGAACCTTGATATAAGTGCCCTTCATACCGGAAGAACGTGACTCAATCACACCGGCACTTTCAAATTTGCGAAGTGCATTGACAATAACGGAACGGGTGATTCCTACACGGTCAGCAATCTTGCTGGCAACCAAGATGCCTTCGTTTCCATCCAGCTCTTCAAAAATATGGATAATAGCTTCCAGTTCTGAGAATGAAAGTGTACTGATCGCAGATTTAACGATCTGCACCTTACGGGTCTCTTCTGCATTCTCTTCATTTACGGAACGCATCATCTCAAGACCTACAACTGTAGTGCCATATTCACTTAAGATAATATCATCAATATCATACTGACTGTCTGATTTGTAGATAAATAATGTTCCCAGTCTTTCACCTGCAATATCGATCGGTGTAATAATCGCCTGGTATTTTTTCACATTTTCTTCTGCAAATCCAAGAGTTGCCAGATTTACATTCTCCTTTGTAGACAATACACTGAGCAGACGTTCATTCAACATTTTATCTACATAACCGCCCACCTGGTCTTCGATCAGCTCTTCAATCTCATCCACCCCGGGCCAGATACTTACACCAAGTACTTTGCCCTTCTTGCTGATAACAAGGATATTGGATAACAAAATTTCACTTAACACTTTGCAGATGTCATTGAAAACAACTTTATGGGAATTGTTGTTATGCAATAGCTTGTTGATTTTTCTTGTTTTGTCCAACAACTGAACGCTCATGACTAAAACCCTCCTTATCTCAATTGTACGTTCTACAAATATGCTTTACTAATAATTGAATTTTAGCACAATTTTTGTCCAATAACAATAGTTTTTTGAAGATTTCATGTTTTTCCGAAAATAAAAAGAAGGGTCTCTTGATGAAACTATATATTAATAGATTTTCTGCTATTTCTGCTCTTCTGTTGGCTTATCCATACGATATCCGCAGGTCTCGTTTGCGCAGAGAAGTTTATTTCCCTTTTCCACCATATAGGAACCGCATTTCGGACACTTTAAAATAGACGGCTTCTGCCAGGACATGAAATCACAGTCTGGATTTGCCTCACAGCCATAGTACAAGCGTCCTTTCTTTGTCTTCTTGCGTACTACTTCCTTTCCGCATTTTGGACAAGGCACACCAATCTTTTCCAGATACGGCTTTGTATTCTTGCATTCCGGGAAGCCTGGGCATGCAAGGAACTTTCCATGTGGACCATATTTTACCACCATATGGCGTCCGCACTGATCACAGATCTCATCTGTGACCTCATCTTCGATCTTTACAGATTCCAGTTCTTTCTGGGCAATGTTTACTGCTTCGTCCAGATCTGGATAGAAGTTCCGGATAATGGTCTTCCATGCCACGGTGCCATCTGCCACGCGGTCCAGCAGGGTCTCCATATTTGCGGTAAAGCTTAAGTCCACAATACTTGGGAAGGACTTCTTCATAATGCGGTTTACTACTTCACCCAGTTCTGTTACATAAAGGTTTTTATTTTCCTTTGCAACATAGCGTCTGGCAATGATCGTGGTAATTGTAGGTGCATAGGTACTTGGACGGCCAATGCCCTGCTCTTCCAGTGCTTTTACCAGGGATGCCTCTGTGTAGTGAGCCGGAGGCTGTGTAAAATGCTGGCTTGGCTGAAGTTCTGCCAGTTTTAATTCCATTCCGCTTTCAATGGCTCCGATCACCTGTTTCTTTTCTTCCTCATCATCAGAAGCTATATAAACAGACATGAAACCGTCAAAGGAAAGACGGGATGCAGAAGTCGTAAACATATGTTTTCCGGCGCGGATCTTTACAGAAGTAGTCTCATATACAGCCGGAGCCATACGACTGGCTGTAAAGCGCTTCCAGATCAGCTGATACAGACGGAAAAGGTCTCTTGGAAGAGATTCTTTTACCATAACAGGAGTCAGTGTGATATCCGTAGGACGGATAGCTTCATGTGCGTCCTGGATCTTTCCTGTATTCTTTGCAGAACTTTCTCCTGCTGCTGCATAATTTTCGCCATAATGCTCTTTTACAAAAGAACGTGCTGCTGCATCTGCTTCATCTGCTACACGGGTGGAATCCGTACGCAGATAGGTAATCAGACCAATGGTTCCATGGCCTTTGACTTCAACGCCTTCATACAGCTGCTGGGCAATACGCATAGTCTTCTGGGTGGAGAAGTTTAATGCCTTGGAAGCTTCCTGCTGTAAGGTACTGGTGGTAAATGGGATAGGTGCCTTTTTAATACGTTCTCCCTTTTTCACCTCATCTGCCACATAGCTGACGCCTTCTAAATCCTTTAAGATAGCATCCAGTTCTTCTTTGCTGTGGATCACAGACTTGCTGCCCTTTGCTCCGTCTTCGTTTGCCAGGCCATAATACTTGGCATCTAACGGCTTTTTGCTTCCTGCTATATTTAACATTGCATCCAGGTTCCAGTATTCTTCCGGAATAAATGCATTGATCTCATCTTCTCTGTCACAGATCATACGAAGGGCTACCGACTGCACACGGCCGGCACTTAAGCCTCTTTTTACCTTTGCCCATAAAAGCGGGCTGATACGGTAACCAACCATACGGTCTAACATACGTCTGGTCTGCTGTGCATTGACCAGATTCACATCCAGCTCTCTTGGTGCTTTTAAGGATGCTTTTACTGCATTTTTCGTGATTTCGTTAAAGCTAATGCGGTATACCTGTTTATTTTTAAGCTCATCCAGTTTCAAAGCCTTCATCAGATGCCAGGAGATAGCTTCTCCCTCACGGTCAGGGTCCGTTGCCAGATAGATCTTATCCGCTTTTTTTACTTCCTTGCGCAGTTTTGCAAGTACATCTCCCTTTCCTCTGATAGTAATATATTTTGGTTCGTAGTCGTGTTCCGGATCAAAGCCTAACTGGCTTTTGGGCAGGTCTCTTACATGACCGCCGGAGGCGTCTACTTCATAATTGCTTCCCAAAAACTTTTTTATGGTCTTCACTTTTGCAGGTGACTCTACGATTACCAGATGATTCGCCATTGTAAACTCCTTATTCCTGTTCCTATATTTATGCGCCATATTCCCCTGATCCCTCTGTTTTTCCGGGATCTTTTCTTATGGCAGGATATACATCTGGAAACCGCAGCAGACCTTTAAAACAGTTTTTTTGTATAATAAAGTCCTGTTGTCCTCACAGCATATCCGCCAAGTTCTAATTCCAGAAGAGCATCCATAGACTGGCTGACTGACAATCCTGTCTTTGACGCGATCTCCTCTATATGGCGCGGTTCGGAATCTAGGCAACTATACACCATTTTTTCTTTCTTTGCAAGTCCCTTCTGCTTTTTTTCAGAAAGCTTTTCTTTCCTCTCTACAAAAACCCCCATGTTTTTAAGAACCGTTTCCGGTGAAAAAAGGACCTGTGCCCCCTCTGCGATCAGCTGGTTGCATCCCATACTTAAAGCATCTGTGATCCGGCCTGGGAGGGCATAAATTTCTTTTCCCTGCTCCAAACCTGACTGGGCAGTAATAAGGGATCCGCTTTTTTCTTTTGCCTCTATCACCAGGATAACATCAGAAAGACCGCTGATGATCCGATTCCGTATAGGAAAATTTCTTGGTACAGGAGGTGTTTTTAAGGGATACTCAGAAATCAGTCCTCCATGAAGAGGAATGTTTTCATATAACTCATAATTGCTCCTTGGATAACACTGATCCACCCCGCAGCCAAGAACTGCATATGTCATCCCCCTGGCAGTCAATGCCCCCTCATGGCCTGCGCCATCAATTCCCAAGGCCATGCCGCTTATGATCTGCACGCCTGCCAAAGCCAGTTCCTCTGCCATATATCTGGCTGCCTCTCGCCCATAAGCAGTACAGTTTCTGGCACCGATCACTGCTGCTGTAGCTTTATTCTCTTTCGGAAGACTTCCCTTTACATAAAGCCCTAAGGGATAATCATATACAGAATAAAGCCGCTTTGGGTATTCTTCATCCAGTGGCGTAATAAAATAAATACCTTTTTCGCTTAGTTTATAATATTCCTCCTCCAGTCTGGAAAATTCCCCTTTCCAGGCATCAAAACGGCAGGCATTTTCTTCTTTTTTAAAGATCCCCTTTTTCCATAATTGTGTTCCTTCTATATAATATGTCTGCTGAAAGCCACCTGCCGCTTCTACAATGTGGCGTATCTGTAAGGCCCCAGCATCTGGCAGATGACATAACCAGTATAAAAATACTTTCTCTAATGCTTCTGTCCCCATATCCGCTCCTCCAACGCCCTGTAGCCAAAGGCTTCTGATAAATGTTCTTTCTGGATCCATTCTTCTCCAGCCAGATCCGCAATGGTCCTTGCTGTCTTTAATACCCGGTGATAGCCTCTGGCACTTATGCCTCTTGCCTCATATACCCGTCTTGCAAAACGCTTTTCCGGTTCCTTTAATTTACAAAAGCGCTGGATCTCTTTCTGCCCCATACGGCTGTTGTTTCGTATGTCTGTTCCCTGAAAACGTTCTGCCTGTATCTCTACTGCCTTTTCTACACGACTTCGTATGGCTGCAGAATCCTCGTTTTCTCTTTTCTGTCCTTCCAGTTCTGAAAATGTCACAGGTGCAGCCTCCACACAGATATCAAAACGCTCCAAAATAGGCCTGGAAAGCCGGTTTAAATAATTTTGTATCTGCATAGGTGTACAGGTACACCTGCTCCTGTCTGGAAAGAATCCGCAGGGGCAGGGATTCATAGCTCCAAGGATCAGAAAATCTGCCGGAAATTCATAACTGCCTGCTACACGGCTTATTGTAATACGGTGCTCCTCCAAAGGCTCCCGCAGCGCTTCTATGGCACCTCTGCTAAAGTGGGGCAGCTCATCTAAAAATAAGACACCGCCGGAAGCAAGGGACAATTCCCCAGGTTTTGGTACTTTTCCACCCCCTGTAAGCCCCTGAGGTGAAATGGTATGGTGGGGACTGCGAAAGGGTCTTTGGGAAAGCAATGGCTGCCCTTTTGGAAGCAGGCCGCAGAGACTGTATATTTTAGATATCTCTATATTTTCTTCCCAGGAAAGAGCCGGGAGAATAGTGGGTATCCGCTTTGCTACCATGGACTTTCCTGTTCCTGCACTGCCGCACATCAAAAGACCATGTCTTCCAGCTGCTGCCACCTCTGCAGCCCGGCGCAGAACACTTTGACCACATATTTCGCTAAAATCAAAGGGATACTCCTTTTTAAATGTATGGCTGTCTATTCTGGCCGGTATTTCCTGATCTGCATCCTCAAGATTTCTTTTTGATACTACTTCCTGCAAATGCTGCAGAGATCTGATCCCTATGATCTGTATTCCTTCTACCAAAGCCCCTTCTGCCATATTGGGCACTGGTAAAAAGCATCTGCAAAATCCCATTTTCTTTGCAGCCGATACAAGGACAAGTACACCTCTTACCGGTTTTACACTGCCATCCAGACCCAGCTCCCCAATCAACAGGGAATCCTTCAGCGTTTCTGCCTCCAGCAGTTCAAAAGCGCCTAAAACTGCTGCTGCAATAGGCAGGTCAAAGGCCGTTCCCTCCTTTCGGCTTCCTGCCGGTGACAGGTTGACCGTAATTTTTTTGGCTGGAAGCTGAAAATCCGAATTTTTAAGTGCTGTCCTGACCCGCTCCTGCGCCTCTCTCACCTCCAGTGCCAACTGCCCGGAAATGGAAAATCCCGGCAATCCATTGGATACATCTGCTTCTACAGATACCAGAAACCCTTCCATCCCGCGGATTCCGGCACTGTTTATCTGCGTAAACATATGCAACGCTCCTTTCTGTTTTCTGGAATTCTCTTTGTTCCTGTGGAATTAAAAATTGAATAAATAAATGTAATAGATAATATATTTAGAAAAAATAATGAATTACAGATAATTTCAGTGTATCCAAGAAAAGAACAAATTGCAAGTACATTTTAACATGAATTTAAAACAGATCAGCCTGATTGAAATTCCGTCATAAGGGGGCGGAAACGCAAAGGCAGATGATTTCTCTGACAGTCTGGGTTCTTTCTCTGTTCAATGGCAATGGCGGTAAAGAAAGTTTTCCAGAGCTTTTCCCAGTCTTCCTCTTCATTTTGCATCTGCAGTTCTTCCAGTTCATCTCTGGAAAGCTCTGCCAGAAAACATTTTTCACCTTTTACATGAACTGCTGCCTTTCCTCTGCCCATATCACCGATCAGCCAGTTTTCTTCTGGCAGGCGGTCTGCAAAGTAAGGTGCGATCAACTCTAATACATCATTTTTCGGCTGTATCTTTCCTGCCAGAAAGCCTTCTTCCATCTGGGAAAAGCGCAGAAATTCAATAAACTGATGCCTTTCGTTATATACATTGCGGCACAGTTTAAATACTTCATGAACTGCTGGAATCTGAAGCTGGTCGGCTGCAGCTGCACCCCGCAAAAACAATACCTTCAGATACCTGTATATTTTATCTGCCCGCAATGCATCCTGGCTGAGACAGGCTATATACAGCTGCTCCTGGATATGGGAATTTAAACGCTTTCTCACCGTCTCCTGCACTTTTTTCACTTTTTCCCCATTGGGAACACACTCCACATAGGACGCAAAAAGTTCTACGTTCTGTCCGCTGTTTTTTATCTCCAGGCGCAGTTCATCCTGAGGTATTTTACTGACTCCTGCATCATAGATGCAGCTTAATATCCCCTCATAAGTAGGTTCACATACAAAAACGGTCATATCTGTTTCTCCTGTTCATACTACAACTGCCCAAACACAGCACTGTCTGCTGCTTCTTTTACCAGTTGATCTTTAAAAAGCGTTGTTTTCTCTTCTTCCAGGTGCATATCATCAAACAGGGATAACTGCCTGTAGCTGTCCCTGTTTTCTATATCCCATACTTTCCGCCTTTCATCTCCTATAAGGGCACTGGTGATAAAATCTTCATCCAGTTTGCAGGAAACCTCCATTTTCCCGGAGCAGGTGATAAAATAACGGGCCCGCTTCAAGACAACACCCATCCGCTTTAAACCGTCAAAATCCAGTTTTCCCTGTTTTCTGGCGGCAATGATCCGTCTGGCTGATTTGACTCCCACTCCAGGTATACGAAGGAGCTGTTCGTAAGAAGCTTTATTTATCTCTACAGGAAAATCCTTCAGATTCTGTAATGCCCAGTGGCACTTTGGATCCAGAAATAAATTAAAATTAGGCTTTTTCTCAGAAAGAAGTTCCTCTGCCTTAAATCCATAAAAACGCAGCAGCCAGTCTGCCTGATAAAGCCGGTGTTCTCTTAAAAGAGGCGGACCTCCTGGAAGAGAAGGCAGATGACTGTCTTCATTGACCGGAACATAAGCAGAGTAAAACACACGTTTTAAGCCAAAATTATGGTAAAGAGCCTGGGTAACGGAAAGCATCTGAAAGTCATTTTCCGGTGTGGCTCCTACAATCATCTGGGTGCTCTGACCGGCAGGTACAAAGGCTTTTGTTCCATAATGGCGTTCCTTAAGAGCCAGTGTGGGACTTTCTGCCCCGCCGGAAAGCATCATGGAATTTTTTTCTGTGAGCTCCGGCCGTATAAGGGATGCCCCGCCTGCAAAGCCGGCTCTGTCAGAAGGATATAATTTCTTATATCCCCTGTCATACCCCAATAAGCGTCCGGACAATGCGATCCCCTGCTGTACCTGGCGCATGGGAGCCAGGATCTTCTCTCTTGTTTTTCCAGGCGCCAGTTCCCGCAGCCCGGCAGCTGTGGGAAGCTCCAGGTTGATGCTCATACGGTCAGCAAGAAAGCCCGTCCTCTCCACCAGTTCCCTGGACGCCCCGGGAATGGATTTTACATGGATATAGCCATTAAAATGGTACACATTCCGCAGCTTATAAAGGGTCTCATAGATCAGCTCCATGGTATGATCCGCTGTAGAAAGGATACCGGAGCTTAAAAACAGACCTTCAATATAATTTCTTCTGTAAAATTCCATGGTAAGTGTACATACTTCATCCGGAGTAAAGGCAGTGCGCAGTGTATGATTGGTACACCGGTTGACACAATACTTACAGTCATAAATGCACTGGTTTGTAAAAAGGATCTTTAACAGGGAAATACATCTTCCATCTGCTGCAAAGCTGTGGCAGATACCTGCTTGTGAGGAATTACCCAGATGCCCTTTCTTTCCTCTCCGGTCTACACCGCTGGAAGTGCAGGCAACATCGTATTTGGCTGCATCCGTAAGTATTTTCAGTTTTTCTTCTATGGTAAGGTTCTCCTGTATCAGCATTTCATCACCGTCCGAACATTTGTTTGTATTTATCTTATCACAGTGCATACACAAATGCAATGGCAAAATCGAACATTTGTTCTAAAATATAGTAAAAAACACGGCAGCATCGCGCATCATACGCCATACTGCCGTGTTATCAGGCCACTTATTTAAAAATCAACTATAATACCCTGTTGATCTGTTAATCTCTGTAACCGTTTGGATTCATGCTCTGCCATTTCCAGGAATCTGCACACATCTCTTCGATTCCCTTTTCAGCTACCCAGCCAAGCTCTTCCTTTGCCTTTGTGCAGTCAGAATAGCAGGTTGCAATATCTCCGTCTCTGCGTGGCTGGATCTCATATTTCAATGTCTTTCCACAGGCTTTTTCGTAAGCGTGAAGTACATCTAATACACTGTATCCAACACCGGTTCCCAGGTTGTAGATGCTGACGCCCTCTTTTGCTTCCAGCTTCTTCATAGCCTTTACATGGCCCTTTGCCAGGTCTACTACATGGATATAATCTCTGACACCAGTTCCGTCCGGAGTATCATAATCATCGCCAAATACATTTAAATGATCCAGTTTGCCAATGGCAACCTGAGCGATATATGGTACCAGATTGTTTGGGATACCCTTAGGATCTTCGCCGATCAGGCCGCTTTCATGAGCACCGATAGGATTAAAATAACGAAGGAGCATTACATTCCACTCTGGATCTGCGGTATGCAGGTCTGTAAGGATCTGCTCTAACATTCCCTTGGTACGTCCGTAAGGATTTGTGATCTCGCCCTTGGGGCACTTTTCTGTGATAGGAATCTGAGCCGGGTCACCATAAACCGTTGCTGAAGAACTGAATACAATGTTCTTAACGCCATGATTTCTCATCTCATCACAGAGGATCAGTGTTCCGGTAATGTTATTATTATAATATTCAAGAGGTTTGTGGACAGACTCACCTACTGCCTTTAAGCCTGCAAAATGGATCACAGCCTCGATTTTTTCATTGTCAAAGATTTCTTTTACCTTTGGCTGGTCAAGCAGATCCACTTCATAAAATTTCAGTTTTTTTCCTGTAATCTGCTCCACTCTGTCTAATGCTTTTTTGCTAGAGTTATAAAGATTATCTGCTACTACTACTTCATAACCTGCATTTAACAGTTCTACGCAGGTATGACTGCCAATATATCCGGCTCCTCCGGTCACTAAAATAGCCATTGCATTATCCTCCTTGTTTCTCACATCTCTCTTCCCAGAAAGTCCCCAGGACTTCTATTTGCTATTAGTATAGCGTTAAATCCATACAATAACAATGCACATTTTTTCTGTCTTCCTACGATTTTCTTTCTATCATCTTATTTTTCCAGAACCTGATGTTTTTCAAATACATCCCTCATTTTTCCAATGGCCTTTTTCTCGATCCTGCTTACATACGACCGGGAAATGCCTAAAACTGCGGCAACTTCCCGCTGGGTGTGCTCTTTTCCCTTAAACAGGCCATAGCGCATGGCAATTACCTGCTTTTCACTTTCCGTCAGACATTCATCAAAAGCTTCATACAGTTCTTTAATATCCTGATCTAATATAAGCTGGTCAATGGTCCTGGGATTTTCCATTTCGATCACATCCACAAGACTTACCGTTTCCCCATCTTTATCTGTGCCAATGGGTTCAAATAAAGATACTTCTTTTGCCCGTTTCTTTCCGGCCCGAAGAAGCATGAGGATCTCATTTTCCACACATCTGACTGCATAGGTGGCCAGTCTGGATCCTTTGTCTGCATCAAAGGTATTTACTGCCTTGATCAGTCCGATTGTCCCTGCTGAAAGCAGGTCTTCTGTATCATATTCCTGACATTGATATTTTTTCACCACATGAGCTACCAGGCGCATGTTATGTTCGATCAGCATATTCCTGGCGGTCTGGTCGCCTTCTTTGCAGCGTTTCAGGTACAGCTTTTCTTCTCCGTGGGATAGTGGTTTCGGAAAAGTCTTCAAAAAAAGCCACCCCGCATATTCTTACTTACATCTTATGCGAAAGCGGCTTGCCCGGTGCTATTCCCATATTAGAGGGGCAAAAAAACACCTGGTATATTATAATAAATATTTTAAGAGATATTCTTCAAAAGCTCTTACTGTTGCTTTTGCATATTTTTCCCGTTCTGTTTTATCTGCAAGACGGACAGCTCCAGGATTCATATTTTTAAAATCTGCTGTATCTTTATAAGAGTAATCATGTTTTCCATTTGGATAACACCAGGCAAACCACCAGTCTTCTGGCAGAATCACCTCTTTTTCGATATATCCGGCAGCTTCTTTCACAAGTGCATCTGTTATATGATCCACCTGACATCCCACAGGATACCCGTCCTGAGGCTTTGCCTCTTTATCAAACAGACAAAAGCCTGCAAACAGGTCATGTTCGATTTCAATGCGAAACCACAGCTGCATACTCTGTTTCTGGAATTTTGCTTTTTTTACCACATAATTTAGTCCTGGATAAGTGCTGTAGCAATCATAAAATCTCTCATGGTGGGGATCTTTATAAGAATAATACCCGATGTTTTTTTCAGGCTCCAGACCATATTTTGCAGCCAATGGCCCCATTTCTTTTTCAAGGTCTTCAAATACAAGCCGGATCAGCTTAAGCTTTGCCTGCTTCATGGATCTTTCTATCTGGAGCCCGGCCTGAAAATACCGGGAAGATTCATACAATAGTTCAACTGTTTTTTCCACCTGTTTCTTCTCCCTTTCATCTGCCGTCATATGGATCGCGTCTATATATTGCATAACAACAGATCTTAATGGCTCTTTCAGACCGTTAAGCAGCCCCCCAAGCCATGTGCAGATATCTTCTGCCCAGGAAATACAGAGGATCCTGTTTAATGGCAGTATGCCCCTTCCAGCTTTTTCTTTCCGGCTGTATTCTGAAGGAGGTGTTCCAAAAGGCGTCAGATAGACAATAGGGGCATTTTTTGCATATTTATAATAATCAAAACACTGCCCCTGCTGTTCTCCGGCATAGATCTTTACTTCCAACGGAATAAAATAATCTATATTGCGTATTACAATATCGATCCGGCGGTCATGATCAATGGCGTATTCCTTTGCAACAGCTGTATGCATAAGAAGCAGATCACTCATGGAATGTATTTTCAGCACATCCTTAACAAATGTTTTAAGAAACAAAATACCCCGGCCATGAGTTCCCTGGGGATCCAGAAGATCTGCTAAAAAACGGCACATGATCACTTCTTTTTCCTGCACCTCTAAAACCTGAAAAACATTATAGGGCAGAAAACCTGTATAGGACGGGATCTTCTCACATTCCGTACTGACCCTGGATAATAAATCTCTGTAAATCTCCATTTTCGTCTTTATTTCGTCCCCTTCCCAAACAACCTATAATGTATTCTATCTACAAAAGCCTTTACGATCTCTTCTCCATCCGGATAAATGGTACAGGAAGCACCGTACATATCCAGGATGCCTTCCAGGATCTCTGCATTTAAGTTATTGTCTTCTGCACAGAGAAAACGCTTTCCGTTTAAAATGGACAATCCTTCTGTTTCGGGAGCTGCATTGCTGCGCACTCTTGCAATGGCAATCTCCAGATTAGACAGGAAGAATGGTCTTGGGATCAGGCCGTCTATATTACACCGAAACAGTGTCTCCTGTACAGCATCACGC
>JBNMGK010000255.1:0-4244 GCA_050872205.1 Enterocloster sp. | reverse complement strand
GCTGGAACCAGTACGGAGGCTGGCGCATCGGGATCCGCAGCTTTGACAAAAAGCGATACTATTACTACGCCCACCTGCGGAAAAACTATCCCTTCCAGTCCAATTTAAAAGAAGGCAGTCTTGTCCAGGCCGGGGACGTCATCGGCTATATGGGCCGCACCGGCTACAGTTCCAAAGAAAACACCAATAACATCGAAGAATCCCACCTCCACTTCGGCCTGGAACTGGTTTTTGACGAATCCCAGAAAGAAAGCGACCATGAGATTTGGATCAGCTGCTACGAACTGGTCAAATTTCTGCGAAAGAACCATTGTGAAACCGGAAAGGCAGACGGCACCAAAGAGTGGACGCGGGTATACCAGACGAAAGATGTTCCCTCTGCATAAAAAACCGCCCGGCAGCTGCCGGACGGCTTTTACTCATTTTCTTAACTTAACCTGTGAATAAATAATCCACTTCTCAGCTTCGGCTCAAACCAGGTAGACTTAGGCGGCATTAAAAGGCCTGCATCTGCTACTGCTAAAAGCTCTTCAATAGAAGTTGGATACATGGAAAATGCAATCTCCATGTCTTCGCTTACGCGGCGTTCCAATTCTTTTAAACCACGGATACCACCGATAAAGTCAATGCGCTTATCGGTTCTTGGATCACCGATGCCAAGTACCGGTGCCAACAGCTGATCCTGTAAAATGGAAACATCCAGTCCCTTTACCGGGTCAGCGCTCTTGTACTGAGGAAGTACCTTTAAGGCATACCAGGTGTTATCTAAGTACATGCCAAAGGTTCCTTTTTCAGCTGGAGCATATGGTTCTTTTCCAATTTCTTCCAATTCAAATTTCTCTTTTACTGCCCCAACGAACTGCTCTCTGCTCAGCCCATTTAAATCCTTAACCACACGGTTGTATGGAAGTATCATCAGTTCCTCATCCGGGAATAAAACAGACAGGAAATAGTTAAATGGCTCTTCTCCTGTGTATCCAGGATTTTCCGCCCTGCGTTTTAAGCCAACCTTAACAGCGGAAGCTGCTCTGTGGTGTCCGTCTGCAATATAGGTAGCCGGAATTGCCGCAAATGCTGCCTCAATGGCTTTAGTCTGAGCCGGATCATCTATTTTCCACACTCTGTGGCGGATGCCGTCATCAGATACAAAATCATAGAGAGCCGGTTTTGCCTTCTCTTCTGCTACAATGGCCTTTAAGGTCTCATTCTGTCTGTAAGCCAGGAAAATAGGACCTGTCTGGGCATTGACTGTATCCACATGGCGGATACGGTCTAATTCCTTGTCTTCTCTGGTATTCTCATGCTTCTTGACCACACCGTTTACATAATCATCAATGGAGCTGCAGGCAACAATACCAGTCTGGCTGCGTCCATCCATGGTCAGTTCATACAGATAATAGTGATCTCCTGCATCAGTAACATATACCCCTTCTGCGATCTGTGTATCTAAAAGCTCTCTTGCCTTTTCATACACACAGTCTGCATAAGTATCCACATCATCGGAAAACTGAGTCTCTGCTCTGTCAATATTTAAGAAAGAAATAGGATTTCCCACTACTGCCGCACAAGCCTCTTTCCGGTTGTATACGTCATAAGGAAGAGCTGCAACCTTAGCTGCATTCTCCTTTGCAGGTCTGATACATATAAATGGTTTTACTACTGCCATTTTCTTCTCCTTCTGATCCCCTTTATTTGTTACAGTTCAGCCATGACATCTGTAACATTATTTCACTACACGTACACGTAAAACGCCCTCAATGGCCTTTAATTTCTCCACAGTAGCCTCTTCTGGCTTGTGTTCCAGATCTAACAAGGTATAAGCATACTTATCACGGCTCTTATTGGTCATATCAGAAATGTTCACGCCCTGGGCTGCCAGTATGGCAGTGATCTGGCCGATCATGTTCGGGATATTCATGTGAAGAACGGCAATACGGCTTGCTGCCTGGCATACGCCCATATCGCAGGCCGGATAATTAACGGAATTCTTGATATTACCATTTTCCAGATAATCTGTGATCTCCTGTACTGCCATTACTGCACAGTTGTCCTCAGACTCTCTTGTGGAAGCGCCCAGATGTGGAGTCAGGATCACATGTTTCATATGTACTACCTTTGGATTTGGGAAGTCGCTGACATAACGGGCAACCTTTCCAGCTTCCAGTGCTGCAGCCATATCATCATCATTTACAAGCGTATCTCTTGCAAAGTTTAAGATCACCACGCCGTCCTTCATCATATCCAGTTTTTCTTTATTGATCATACCTTTGGTAGACTCTAATAACGGCACATGAACGGTAATATAATCGCACTCCTGGAAAATGGTATCCACGTTGGTGATGTGCTTTACATTTCTTGAAAGTCTCCATGCTGCATTGACGGAGATATATGGATCGTAGCCGTAAACCTCCATTCCCAGGTGGGTAGCTGCATTGGCAACCTCAGCGCCAATAGCGCCCAGTCCAATGACACCTAACTTCTTGCCCTTTAATTCCCAGCCTGCAAAAGCCTTTTTGCTCTTTTCGGTTGTTTTTGCAATGTTTTCGTCCTCTGCATTGTCTTGGCACCATTTAATACCACCTACAATGTCACGGGATGCTAAAAACATACCTGCAAGAACCAGCTCTTTTACGCCGTTTGCATTGGCACCTGGTGTGTTAAACACAACTACACCGGCCTTTGCACACTCATCTAATGGGATATTATTTACGCCTGCACCTGCACGTCCTACTGCCAGAAGTCCTTTTGGCAGCTCCATTTCATGCATGGAAGCGCTTCGTACTAAAAAGGCATCTGCCTCTGCTTTATTGTCAGTCATTTCATAATCAGCCGGGAACAGGTCAGTTCCGCAGGCTGCAATTGGATTTAAGCAATGGATCTTTTTCATAATACTCTCTCCTCATACTCACAAATACGTTTCACGTACAGTCACAAACCACAGGTTTACAGATGCTTCTTCTCAAAGTCAGCCATAAACTCAACCAGCTTTTCTACACCGGCCTTTGGCATTGCATTGTAAATACTTGCGCGCATGCCGCCTACAGTTCTGTGGCCCTTTAAGTTTTCAAGACCGGCTGCCTTTGATTCTTTTACAAATAAGGCATCCAGTTCTTCATTTCCTGTAATAAATGGTACGTTCATGATAGAGCGGTCTTTCTTTACTACAGTGCCCTTAAACAGCCTGCTCTCGTCTAAGAAGTCATAAAGGATCTTTGCCTTCTCCTCGTTGATCTTCTTCATCTCTTCCAGGCCGCCTTTTGCCTTTAACCACTTAAATACCTTTCCGCACATGTAAATGCCGTAGGTAGGAGGTGTATTGTAAAGGGATTTTGCGTCTGCATGGATCTTGTAGCGCAGCATGGTTGGTGTTCCCTCTAATACATCTTCTGTGATCAGGTCCTCACGGATGATAACAATAACAGTACCTGCAGGTCCTACGTTCTTCTGTGCGCCTGCAAAGATCAGGCCGTATTTGGATACGTCCACAGGCTCAGATAAGAAGCAGGAAGACTGGTCTGCTACTAACAGTTTTCCCTTTGTATTTGGGAGAGTCCAGAACTTGGTTCCGTAGATGGTATTATTTTCACAAATGTACACATAATCTGCATCTTCAGATACAGGCAGGTCAGAACAATCCGGAATATAGCTGAAGGTCTTGTCAGCACTGGAAGCAATGGCATTTGCCTTTCCGTAAATAGATGCCTCTTTGTGCGCTTTCTTTGCCCACTGTCCGGTAATAATATAATCTGCCACACGGTTCTTCATCAGGTTCATAGGAACCATGGCGAACTGGGTGGAACCGCCGCCCTGAAGAAAAAGCACCTTATAATTTTCCGGAATGTGTAAGAGATCGCGCAGATCTGATTCAGCATCTTCAATAATGGTCTCATATGACTTAGATCGATGACTCATCTCCATTACTGACATTCCTGTGCCTCTGTAGTCCAGCATTTCTGCTGCTGCTTCGTTCAGGACTTCTTCCGGTAATACTGCCGGTCCTGCTGAAAAGTTGTAAACTCTGCTCATAATTCTCCTCCTCTTGGAATTTTGGTATTTCGGTGCTTTTACTATTTTTTGTGCACCCTTTTTATCTATATATGCAGATAGCTCCCCCGCATGATGCATATGGGAAATTTTCCCGCACCACACAGAGAAGCCACCTGTGTATATACGCCCTTGTATAGATATTTTTTACATTCGGAATATCTGGTACTTTAGTATTATGATTTAGTAATACTTCAACG
>JBNMGK010000234.1:0-4681 GCA_050872205.1 Enterocloster sp. | reverse complement strand
GAGAAAAGCCTTTCTGCAAAGTTCAGAGGCAGAAAAAATGAGTCTCTGGACAGAACAGTTGATGATGTACTTTGTGTATACACATACTTTTGCGGAGGTGTGTACAATGAAAATCCCTATGGAAAAATGAAAGCTGCCATCGTATCCACTATCATGATCCAGGATATGATGATGGTCCACTGGAAAAAGTATGGTACACTGACCTTAAAAGAGGCAGCAGATGTAGCTCACCGCTATTCCAGAGAAATAGAGCATTCCGATGAAAATAAAGGGGTGTTGGAAGATACATTGATCCGCAAGGGGGAGTTTCGTCTGCGGGCACTGCTTGCGGCATTGTGAGAAATGGTATATAATGTAATGAGCGCAAAGAAAAAACAAGCGCCGCAACAGGCGGCATTTGTTTTTTCTGCGCCATTAACGAATGAGATAGAAATCCAAAGGAGAAGATACAAATGAGCGAATGTTCCCATAACTGTGGTACCTGCGGCGAAAACTGCAGCAGCCGTACCCAGGATAAAAAAAGCTTTCTGGAAGCGCTGGCACCAGAAAGTTCTGTAAAAAAAGTAATTGGTGTTGTCAGCGGAAAAGGTGGTGTAGGTAAGTCTCTTGTTACCTCTATGATGGCAGTAAGCATGAGCCGCAGAGGAAAACATGCCGCTATTCTGGATGCGGATATTACCGGCCCGTCCATTCCTATGGCATTTGGTGTTGCCCATGAAAAAGCAGGCGTTTCCGCAGACGGAAAGCTGATGATCCCTGCAAGATCCTTAGAAGGTGTTGATATCATGTCTGCTAACCTTCTGTTGGACCATGACACCGATCCTGTTATCTGGAGAGGTCCTGTGATCGCAGGCGCTGTAAAACAGTTCTGGACAGAAACACTGTGGAAAGATGTAGATTACATGTTCGTAGATATGCCTCCTGGCACTGGCGATGTTCCGTTAACTGTATTTCAGTCACTTCCTGTAGACGGTATTATTATCGTTACCTCTCCTCAGGAGCTGGTAGGAATGATCGTAGCCAAGGCAGTAAACATGGCAAAGAAGATGAATGTACCGATCCTTGGTATCGTAGAAAATATGAGCTATCTGGAATGTCCTGACTGTGGAAAGCATATTAACGTATTCGGCGAGAGCCATACAGAGCAGGTTGCAGAAGAATACGGCTTAAAGCTGTTAGCACAGATCCCGATCGATCCAAAGATCGCCCAGATGGTAGACGGCGGTCAGGTAGAATATATTGAGATGCCATGGTTTGAAGAAGCTGTAAAGGCAGTGGAGAACCTGTAAATACAGGCAGAAAGTGGTGACACGATGAATATCAATCTTAACCCAAACAGTGAACTAAACCAGTCCATTGTCAATGTACCGGATGTGGTCCAGGTCCCGGATGTATGGATCAATGAAGCAAGACAGTTCCGGATGGCGATGATGATGTATGCATGTGCGATCCGTGAAGTGAAGACCAAATTAGAAGTACTCAATGATGAATTGTCCATTAAAAACCAGAGAAATCCCATTGAAATGATCAAATCCCGTGTAAAGAAGCCTATGAGCATTCTGGAAAAGCTTCAGCGCCGGGGACTGGAGGTTTCCGTGGCTTCCATGACGAAAAATCTGGACGATGTGGCAGGTATCCGTATTATCTGTTCCTTTGTAGATGATATTTACGAAGTGGCAGAAATGCTGGTGCGTCAGGATGATGTAAAGGTCATAGCTATTAAGGACTACATCAAAAATCCAAAGCCAAACGGCTACCGCAGCTATCATATGATCATTGAGATCCCGGTATTTTTCTCAGACAGCAAGAAGCCCATCCGTGTAGAGGTACAGATCCGTACCATCGCAATGGATTTCCGGGCAAGTCTGGATCATCAGTTAAAGTATAAAAAGTCCTTTGTAGATTTAAATGGTGAGATCAGCGGTGAATTAAAACAGTGTGCTGATGTGATCGCCCAGACGGACAACAAGATGTTAGAGATCCGAAAGAGGATTGAAGCACAGGGCGTGACAGTATCAAGGGACTAATACTCACAGAATCAATATTCATAGAAAGACAGGGTTTGCGTAATGCAAAACCCTGTTTTTTTGTACAGGGCCATAGCTGGAAGATTTTTAGAGGAAACCTGAAGCTTTATAGTTTTAAAGCCTTTATCTGCTAACTGGGGAAACAGGGCAGACAAAAAGGCAGTGCCAAGGTGTTGATTTCTAAGCTTCGGGAGAACCTCCAGGCTGTATAAATACACAAAATCCCCCTGGGGTGCAAGAAAACAGGTGACTTCCGGGACGGTCAGGTCTGCTGACTGGTCTGTTGCCAGATCTGTGGTCGGATTTTGTGCGGCATTCTGAGTTAAGGGCCTGCGGCTGCCCACAGCCCGCCAGGTCGTGCTGCCTTCAGACTCACTCTCATTTATATTTTCTCCATTTGCCGAAGCAATTTCAAAAATCTGGCAGCAGACTGCATCTGTTGTTTCTTCCGTTATTGTTTTTCCGACTTCCATTAATTTACGTTCCATCATGTATTCATTCCAGGCGTGTTCAGCTCCAATGTGTTCCAGAACATTTTTCCACAATTCATTTCTGACACCACAGGAAAAATACACAGAGCCTTCTCCTGGAATCTGCCCTTCTTCACAGGCAGCAGCTAAGATGGAAGAAAAGATCCCTTTTTCACGCATCCCCGGGTGTACAACAGGCACACATTCAAAGCTGTCATCACCAGTCTGGTAAATGGCCATGCAGCCTGACAGAAGGCCATTTTCCTCCGTGGCAAACCACCAGCCATCAGCATCCAGAATATCAGCAGGCGCGGGTGTTATACCGCAGGATCCGGCATGATCTGCAGAGTCTGCTGTGCATGCAGACAAAAGCTGTTCTATCTGTAATTGGTCTGATGAATTTAAGTTATCTTTAAAGAAAATATTCATGAAATAAGCTCCCAACATAGTTTTCATAATGCTTTTATTGTAATTCAATGGTTTTCAGAGCGCAACCATCGTTAAATGCCCAGATTGTATTTTTTGTGTATTTCCAGCATAATCTCTTGAATATGAAAAAACGCAGTGGTAGAATAGTCCAGAAAAATTCAGGAATCAATTTAGGAATCATCAGGAGGAAAACAAAGATGAAATACGTAAGACAGATCGGTATTATCCTGGGTATTACTCTGGCTGGAGAATTTTTAAACCAGATTCTTCCCCTTCCTGTTCCGGCAGGTGTATACGGTCTTTTTCTTATGCTGGCAGCCCTTATGACTGGCGTGGTAAAACTGGAGAGTGTAGAAGGAACCGGCAATTTTCTGATGGATACCATGTCTATGATGTTTGTACCGGCAACAGTAGGCATTTTGGAGTGTGCAGATGAGCTGAAAGCGGTGCTGATCCCATTTCTGATCATTATTGCAGTTTCAACGGTGGTGGTAATGATCGTTACCGGAAGAGTAGCGCAGTTTATGATGGAATCAGCAGAGAAGAAAAAGGAGAAATAATAAAATGAGTACATTAAGAGAGATCCTGGGAAATTCCCAGTACTGGGGACTTACCTTAAGTATAGGAGCTTATCTGTTTGCCTGCTGGCTGAAGCAGAAAACAAAGCTGGCCTTTTTAAATCCTATTTTAGTATCCGTTATTGTGATCATTGCATTTTTACTGGGAGTAGGAATTGATTATGATACATATAATAAAGGAGCGTCCTATTTAAGCTGGCTCCTTACACCGGCAACTGTATGTCTGGCAATTCCGCTGTATAAGCAGCTTCATCTGTTAAAAAAGCATGGCGCAGCTGTTGCAGTCAGCATTACTTCCGGCGTTGCAACCAGCGCAGTGAGTATTTTCCTTATGTGTCGTGTTCTGGGACTGTCCCATACCCACTATGTAACACTGCTTCCAAAGTCCATTACAACTGCGATCGGTATGGGTGTCAGTGAAGAAGCAGGCGGTATTGTAACACTGACTGTTATCAGTATTATTATTACCGGTGTGCTGGGAAATATGGTTGGCGAGACTGTACTGAAACTTGCAAAGATCCATCATCCGGTAGCAAAAGGACTGGCATTCGGTACCAGTGCCCATGCAGTTGGTACAGCGAAAGCATTGGAATTAGGAGAGGTAGAAGGCGCCATGAGCAGCCTTTCTATTGCAGTGGCAGGTCTGCTTACTGTAGTTGCAGTGCCGATCGCGTCTAAATTTATATGAGTGCAGAGAAATCTTCAAATGCGTCACTGGCGCATTTTTGATATGCATGGCAAAACAAGCGGCTGCGTTAGAGCGGAAATTTGAGTTTATATAAAATGTTTCATCAGCCCCGGCATTGCCGGGGCTTACTTACAAATAGGAAAGGGGTTATCATTCATGAAGAAAAGAAGTGAAGCTGAGATTTCCACTACCTGGAAGTTAGAAGACATGGTCCCGGACAATGAAACCTGGGAAAAACAGTTAAAAGAAGCTTCTGGTGAGCTTGAAACATACGGGAAATTTAAGGGAAAGCTGGCGCAGTCAGCGGAAAGCTTATATCAGTGCCTGAAATTTGATGATGAATTCAGCTTAAAAGCAGAACGGCTGTACGTATATGCCAGAATGCGTTCCGATGAGGATACAGCAAATGACCTGTATCAGGACATGTTTTCCAGAGCGCAGCTTTTAAACATCAGGGCATCTGAAAATTCATCTTATATGGTTCCGGAG
>JBNMGK010000086.1:0-8903 GCA_050872205.1 Enterocloster sp. | reverse complement strand
TTCTCAAAAGGAACACCCATTAACAGACCAATGTAAGCAGCTGCCATTACATTTTCATAATTATGGCGTCCTAACAGCTGCAGGTCCTTTACATTTACAAGGATCTGTTCTTTGCTTCCGTCTGCATAGACAATATTGTCCCCATCTAAGAAAAATCCTTCTTTTAAGCGCTCTCTGCTGGAGAACCAGTAAACTTTGGCCCGCAGTCCAGGAAGACTGTCCTCTGTATTCTCTGCTGTTTCTGCCTGCGCAGCTGTATTTTCATTTTCTGCAGCTTCCCTGGCAGCTGCCATGTCTTCTGACTCTGGATCATTTCCAGTTTTTTCCAGTTTTTCATCAGGATCTGCAGCAGTCTCTTCCATCCTGCTTTCCCCAAATTCTCTTAACAGGGGATCATCATAATTTAAGACCACTGCGTCTTTTTCTGTCTGGTTCATGGTAATGCACTCTTTAATGCGCACATAATTTTCCATGGAACCATGACGGTCTAAATGGTCTGGCGTAAGATTTAAAATAGCGCTTACATCTGGATGAAAGTCCATGATGGTCTCTAACTGGAAGCTGCTCACCTCTGCCACAGTTACAGACTGCTCTGTCATCTCAGAAACCTTTGCTGTGTATGGTTCTCCAATATTTCCCACTACAAAGGTCTCCTCATACTGTGACTTAAGGATCGCTCCTGTAAGAGCCGTTGTGGTGGTTTTTCCATTGGTTCCTGTAATAGCAGCCAGCTTTCCAAGGCCGCACTGATAAGCCAGCTCGATCTCTCCAAGGATAGGGATACCCGCCTCATCTACAACTGCTACAAAAGAGCTGTTTAACGGAATACCTGGACTGATGATACAAAGCTCCACGCCTAAAAGGTCAGAGCGTTTGATCTCCCCAAGAACGATACCCACCTTGTCATCTTCTTTAAATTTTTTACGGATCTCTGCCGGATCTAAGTTCGTGTTGCCATCATAAAGCACCACTTCACCGCCCCGTTCCAGGACCAGTTTTGCAGCAGCAATACCGCTGATGCCAGTACCTGCAACCAATACTTTGCTCTGGTTCATGTTGCTTTTAACCTCCGTTTTTTCCGGGCGTACACCCTACTGTCCATTTCCAGAACCTACAGTCCCAGATAAGCGATCATGCACAAAAGAGCTGTAACAATGGAAAATACTGCTACTACCCTTGTCTCAGACCAGCCGCACAGTTCAAAATGATGATGAATAGGGGCCATTTTGAAAATACGCTTTCCCCCAGTCTTCTTAAAATAAGTAACCTGGATGATAACAGAAAGTACTTCTACCAGGTAAATAAGGCCAATAATAGGGATAAATAAAGGCAGGCGCATCATATAAGCTGCAGATGCCACAAAACCGCCTAATGCCAGAGAACCTGTATCTCCCATAAATACCTTGGCCGGATATACATTAAAAAGCAGAAAGCCCAGTAAGCTTCCTACAACTGCTCCTGTGATCGGGCTGATACCCATATTTTCTCCAATAGCTACAATGGTAAGGAAGGTAGCTACCAGAATGGTTACGCTGGTGCAAAGGCCATCCAGTCCGTCTGTAAAGTTTACGCCATTATCTGTACCCAGTGTGATAAAAAACAGAGCCGGCACAAATAAAATGCCTAAAGATAAGAACTTTCCATTCTCGAAGCCGCCGGTAAACGGGATCAGCATATCAATGCCAACTTCTCCGCTGTGAAGCAGATACCAGGCAAAAATACCTGTGATGATAAACTGGCCGATCAGCTTCTGAATGGGATTTAAGCCCTCTGACCGCTTCATGATGATCTTAATATAATCATCTAAAAATCCGATGATACCAAAGCCCACAGTCATAAACAGCACCGGGATGATCCTTGGATAAGACGGAATATAAAAAACAGATGTGATAATAATACTGGTCAGAATGATCAGGCCGCCCATAGTAGGGGTTCCCTGTTTCTTTAAATGGCTCTGGGGGCCGTCATCTCTTACCTGCTGGCCAAATTTCAGCTTGTGTAAAAATGGTATGATCACCGGGCACAGCAGCGCGCTGACGGCAAATGCAATGATAATAGCTAATATTGTTTCACGAATCATAAAGCACCTCAATCTCATATGTATGTCTTATTTGGTAATTAGTATACGTCTTTTTTGCAGAATAATCAACTTAAAGGTTTTCCAGCTTCTGAATTAATCGTCTCCAGATAAGGAAGGATATTTTCAAAAAGTGTTCCGATCACAGGAGCCGCAATGGTGCCCCCATAGTAGATCCCTTCCGGCTCATCAATGGTGATCAGGGCGATAACCTGGGGATCATTTGCCGGTGCAAAGCCTAAAAAAGAAGAAATGTATTTTTTCCTGCTTCTTGGAAGTTTCTCAGAAGTAGCTGTTTTTCCTCCAATGGAAAAGCCTTCCACTGCTGCTTTCCTGCCGCTTCCCTCCGCTACTACCTGCTCCAGCACATAACGCATAGTAGCACTTATCTCTTCTGACAGGATCCGTTTTCCCGGAGGATAGGAAAATGCTTTATAATCTTTTCCATCCGGGCTTACTGTTCCTGCTGCAAAATGAGGTGTCACACGCCTTCCTCCGTTGATAATAGAAGCAGCGGTAGTAATCAACTGGATTGGTGTGATCTGAAAGGACTGCCCAAAAGAAATCGTAGCAAGCTCTACCGGCCCTATATTTTCTTTTTTATGCATAATGGTTGCCGCTTCTCCCGGCAGATCGATCCCGGTCTTTCCCTTTAAGCCAAACTGGATAAAATATTTATAATAGGCATCTCTTCCCAGTCTCTGCCCCACGTCAATAAATACAGGATTACAGGAATTCATTACCCCCTGTAAAAAGGTTTCCGCCCCATGTCCCCCGGTCTTGTGGCAGCGGATCCTGCGGTCTTCCACCACCCGAAAGCCTGGACAGCTGAAGTTATCCGTCAGTTTTACCACACCTTCTTCCAGCCCTGCAGCTGCGGTGATGATCTTAAATGTAGAGCCTGGCTCATAAGTATCATTAATGCAGGTATTGCGCCACATGGCATTTAAAAGCTCCTGCTTTTTTACACCAGGCTCTCTTTCTGCTGCCTCTTTTTTTAAAACCTCACTTCTTAGGTTCTGGTCTGGAGTAAAGGGATCATTTAAATCAAATTCCGGCACATTGACCATAGCATAAATGCCCCCGGTCTGTGGATTCATCACAATAATGGAAACTTTTTTCGCGTTTTTCTTCTCTAAGGTCTGATATGCCAACTGTTCTGCATACTGCTGGATTTCTATGTCCAGTGTAAGGCGCAGATCATTTCCTGCTACCGGCTCCAGTCTGTCTTCTGCCCCATTTTCCATTTCCACGCCCCTGGCATCGGTCATGGTCAGTATCTTTCCGTTGGTTCCTTTTAAATAATCGTCATATTCTACTTCCAGTCCTATGACTCCCTGGTTATCTCCCCCTGTAAAGCCCAAAACCTTAGATGCCAGGCTCCCATAAGGATAATACCGTTTATAATCTTCATCTACCTTCACTCCAGGAAGCTTTAAGCGCCGTACTGCATCTCCCGTTTCTTTGTCTACATTGGTTTTAATGATCTCCCGCACACTGCGTTTTTCCACTTTTTTCCTTACTGCTTCTTTATCCAGCCCTAGAAGAGTGCTTAATTCCTCTGTTACCTTTTCCCGGTCTTTTACCTGATTATAAATAACAGAAACCGTACATACCGTCCGGTTGTCTGCGATCACATTTCCATTTGCGTCTAATATCTTCCCCCTGGCAGCTTTAATAGACCTTTCTCTCTGGTGCAGTTCCAGAGCCATTTTACTGTAATGTTCGGAACAAAAGACCATAAGAAAAGCAAGCCGCCCTAAAAGCCCCGTCACTGCGATCGCAATGAGAAGCCATAGGACGGCTATATTTTTTCTGTGTTTTGTAAGATTTTCGCCTTTTATATCCATGAGGCAGCCTCATTTTGCTGTTTTCCTAAATATATACGGCGTTTTTCTCTTTTTTATGAATCTGCTTTATGAAAGCTTTCCCTGTTATACACCAGGCGGCTGGGTTTCTGAGGAGCTCTGGTTTTCTGTACCTTCTGTACTTTCGCTGTTAGCAGCTGTACTTTCAGAGCTTTCACCTTCCGAACTTTCTTCAGAAGGATCTGTCTCTGGCGGCACCGTAGCTTCTCCTGCATTAGGGAAGGTCACCTGGGTCCCCGTTCCGCTTACATCATCTCCATTTGCCGGTACTGCATCTGGAATGCCGATGCCTCCGTCAGAGTCTACATATTCATCGGTCTCATAGACCTTTGTAGTCTCCTCTGGCTGGGTTTCATTATTGTCCCCGTTTTCTCCGGTCTCAGATGCTGGTGTATTGATGCCCTCAGAAGGTGTCTGACCATTTTCATCCTGGCTTTCTTCTGGAAGATCTCCATCCGGGAATACATTTAAATATGGCAGCGCTTCTGACATGATCTTTGAGAAAATGTTGCTTGCAAAGGAACTGTGTGCCTGCTGGTCGCCTGGTGGGAAATTAGGCACATCCACTACTACATAAACAAACAGCTGGGGATCATCTGCAGGAGCAAAACCTGCAAAGGATACCAGATAATTCTTTGCGGAACGGGGCTGTTTCTCTGCTGTACCCGTCTTTCCGCCTACCTGGTAGCCTGCTACCTTGGCAGCACCACCGGTACCATTTTCTACAGTCTGGAACATAGCTTCCTTTAAGAAATCTGCTGTAGACTGAGATACAGTCTCACGTACCAGAACCGGATCTTTGGTCTCTACTACAGATCCCTGCTCATTTAAGATCTGGCGCACTACATGTGGCTCATAATAAGAACCACCGTTGATCACAGAGCAAAGGGCTGCTGCCATCTGCACCATAGTACAGTTGTAGTTCTGTCCGAAGGAGTTTGTAGCAAGCTCTGTAGGTCCCATTTTATCAGCCGGATAAACAAGTCCCGCTGCATCTGCCTCACCTGGAAGATCAATGCCTGTTTTCTGGCCCATACCAAACATAGCCTGGTATTTTGCAAAAATGTCCCGGCCCATCATAGCGCCAATACGCATCATGGCAACGTTGCAGGACTGCATAATAGACTCTGTCAGGCTTAAAGAACCATGACCGCCTCTTCTGTAGGCTGTACACTTAATATCCCAATCACCTACATGGAGATATCCGCCACAGTCAAAGTATTCATTTCCTTTTAAAACACCCTCTTCCAGTCCGGCTGCAACCGTCAGTATCTTAGATGGAGAACCGGGTTCAAAGGTATCACTGACACAGAAGTTTCTCCACAACTGGTTCCAGGCAACCTGCTTACCATAAGAAATAACCTCGTCCCTGGAATAATGGTCTAAAACCTGGTCTTCTGTAATGGTCTGATCCGGATTTTCTCTGTGGTAAACACCTACTGCCTCTTTTTTACCAAGAGCTAGCAGCTCTTCTTCTGAAAATCCATCTGTATTTCGGGGATCATTTAAGTCAAACTTGTTGCTGGTTGCCATTCCCAGAACCTCTCCGTTATTTGGGTTCATGGCAATAGCTGCTGTCACATGGCTTCCTACACTGGTCTGCCACTCATCAATGTATTTCTGGAGGATGTTCTGCACATTTACATCAATGGTAGAAACAATGGTCTTTCCATTCACTGCAGATTTTACCACACCTTCCAGGTTGGCATCTTCATCCAGGTAGCCGTATTCTCTTCCGTTGACACCGATCAGGCTGTCATTGTAATACTGTTCAATGCCGCCGCTGCCGCTGCTTCCATCTCCGCTTGCAAAGCCGATCACATTGCAGGCTGTGGAACCATAAGGATAGATCCTTCGGTACTCATCTTCAAACCATACACCTGTTACACGGAAACGTGACTGGTTATCGTCATCACTTTTCCTGTAAGCGGCATTTCTCTCTTTTTCTGTCTCTTCAAACTGGCTTTTCTGGTCATAGGAAAGCTGTCTGCCGTTTTTATAACGCAGGTATGCCCGTTTTGGACGTTCCTGTATCAGGCTGCGAAGCTCATTTCCGTCAAATCCAAATACATCCACCAGTGCCTGAATAGTCGGCTCCAGATAATAGTCCGGCTTATCCATGATCTGGCTGGGATCAAGGATCAGGTTATATACCTTTTCGCTGGTAGCAAGATAAGTGCCGTTGCGGTCTACAATATCTCCACGTCTGTAGGGAATGGTCCTGCTGGCATACTCCTGCTGTCTCTGGGATAATACGATCTTGTTGTAGCGCTCGCTGTTTTCATTTACAATGCGGTACAAAATAAAAACAAGCGCAAACAAAGCCAGCGATATCAAAATAACGGTGATCGCCAGCTTTACCTGCATGTATTTGGCGAAGTGTCTTCGCCGAAATATGTTATCTTTATTTTTACGTTTGCCGGGATGTCTTTCCTGTCCGGCATTATTTCTAGTGTTCCGGGATGTCTTCATATTGCCTTACGTACTCACTTTCCGTCTTGTCATATAAGAGAACCTGGTCCTTTTTCGCATAGACCATGCCCAGTTCCTTGGTTGCGATCTCATAGATCTCATTTAAGTCAATACTGGTATTGATACTGGTCTCTAAGGCATCATTTTCCGTACGCATCTTCTGCAGCTTTTCTTCCATTGCCTCAATATTGTGCATTCTGGCTGTAATAGCTGACTGAAGATGAAGATAATTTACACAGAGGTATAAGGTGCAGATAGACGCTAAGGTCAGCATAATAACGTAAGGAAGGTCCATATACATGGCGCGCTCCTGGTTTCTGCGGATACGGTGATGTTTCTTTACATTTTTTCCTATATCCTGCTGCCTTTTTCTTCTTAATTGTTCTTCCTGCTCAGATGGTTCTAACTTTGGTGCTGCTGAGCCGTGAATATAAGAAGCCATACCTTATTCCTCCTTTCCTGCCCTTTCAAACACGCGAAGCTTCGCGCTCTTTGAACGGCTGTTCTCCTCCAGTTCCTCTTTTGATGGAAGGACAGGCTTACGTGTGATCACCTTACCCATACTCTTCCTGCCGCATACGCACACCGGGAAATCCGGTGGACAAATGCATGGATTTTCATTTGTACGAAATCTTGTTTTTACAATGCGGTCCTCTAATGAATGGAAAGTGATAATACTTAATCTTCCTTCCGGATTTAAAAGACGGATCATTGTATCAATGGAATTTTCCAGTACATCCAGTTCGTGGTTTAATTCAATACGAATGGCCTGGAACGTACGTTTTGCAGGATGTCCTCCTGTAGCCCGTACCTTTGCAGGAATCGCTGCTTTTATGATCTCAGAAAGCTCACCTGTTGTTTCAATAGGCTTTTCTGCTCTCGCCTTTACAATGTGTTTTGCAATATTTTTTGCAAAGTTGTCTTCTCCATAATCTCTGATAATGTGAAACAGTTCCAACTCGCTGTAGCCGTTTACAATATCAGCTGCTGTAGTGGGATTTCTCTGATCCATACGCATATCAAGAGGAGCATCTTCCCTGTAGGTAAATCCTCTGGACGCTGTATCTAACTGGTAAGAGGAAACTCCCAGGTCCAGGTAAATACCGTCCACTTTTTCTATATTTAACTCTTTTAGTACATTTTCAATATTCTGGTAATTGCTTCTGACTATGGTCACCTTATCTTTAAAAGGAGCCAGTCTCTCTCCCGCTGCACGAATGGCATCTGCATCCTGGTCAATTCCGATGAGCCTTCCGCCGCCTAACCGCTTACATACCTCATAGGCATGTCCGCCGCCGCCTAAGGTGCCGTCTACATAGATACCACCCGGCTTTATATTCAGGCTGCCTACTGTCTCATACAGCAGTACAGACTTATGTACAAATCCATGTTCCTCCATTAAATACCCAAGCCTTCCATATGTTCTGCAATTTCTTCCATATCATCAAAGGTGTTGGCCTGTGCCCATTTATCCTTATTCCAGATTTCAATGCGGCTTCCAACGCCTACAAGCACTGCGTCTTTCTCGATCCCGGCAAATTCTCTCAAAACTGCGGGAAGAAGGATACGTCCCTGCTTGTCTACTTCACAGGTGGCAGCGCTTCCTAAAAGGAAACGTGAGAATTTACGTCCGGCAGTGTTGGTAATGGGTAATGCACGAAGCTTTTCTTCTAACGCAGTCCATTCAGAATTATCATACACAAAAAGGCAGTTATCCAGTCCCTTCGTGATCACGAATTCGTCCCCTAACTGCTCTCTGAATTTGGAAGGAACGATCAGACGCCCCTTCGCATCTACTGTATGATTGTATTCACCCATGAACATAGCTATCACCTGCTTGTACATTACATGGCAAGGCGGGATGTAAATGGAGGCTCCTTAGACCCCCACTTCATCCACGCAACAACCATCCTCTACCACTTTGCACCACTTTCTACCACTTGTATGTTTATAATAGTACAGAAACTGGGAAATGACAAGGATTTTTTACGTTTTTCTTTCAAAAATACCTGCAGGGAGCAAAAAAAGAGACGGTAAACCTTACGATCTACCGTCTCTTTTGTGTTTTTCACGATATTTTGATTGTCTGCACCCACATTCCTGTGGTGGGAATCTCACCCACTTTTAGAGCATTTCTGCCTGAAAAGTAGCTGTCTATTGGTTCTCCTGCTTCTGCTTTCTTAATTTACTGTGTTTATAATGAAGCACTCCCACTGCAGCTCCCACTAATGCTGCAGAAAGCAGCTGGGAAACTGCCAGTGTGGTTCCCGGTACCTTTAACTGATCGGTGCGAAGGCCTTCGATCCATACTCTTCCAAGTCCATATCCTAAAAAGTAGATCCACAGCATCTCACCGTCAAACTTCTTTCTCTTTCTGTACCACAGCATAAAGCCTAACACACACAGATTCCAGCAGGATTCATAAAGAAAGGTTGGATGTACCTGAATGTATTTTACACCATTTTCCACGATCTCATGTTCTAACA
>JBNMGK010000157.1:0-6018 GCA_050872205.1 Enterocloster sp. | reverse complement strand
TTTTCGCGTGAGTGGCGTATGTGGTGAAACAGCGTTTGCTGTTTTATTACATGGCCATACCACCGTCTACTGAAATAACCTGTCCGGTAATATATCTGGCTTCCTCAGATGCTAAAAATGCAACTGCATTTGCAATATCTTCAGTCTCACCAAAAGCTTTCATAGGAATATTTTCCATAATTGCTTTCTTAATATCATCTTTTAACACATCGGTCATCTCTGTCTTGCTAAATCCTGGTGCAACTGCATTTACGGTAATGCCGCGGCTTGCCAGCTCTTTTGCTGCGCTCTTGGTCAGACCAATGACACCGGCCTTAGCTGCACAGTAATTTGCCTGTCCTGCATTTCCTAATACGCCGGATACAGAAGAAATATTGATGATGCGGCCGCTCTTCTGCTTTAACATCTGTCTTGCAATGTGACGGGTGCAGTTGAATACGCCCTTTAAGTTGGTCTGGATCACTGCGTCAAAGTCTTCCTCAGACATCTTCATTAACAGGTTGTCTCTTGTGATACCTGCATTATTTACCAGGATATCCAGACGTCCATGCTCTTTCACTACTGCATCTAACATTTCCTTGCAGCTTTCAAAGTCGGAAACATTGCACTGAACTGCCTGTCCGTTTCCTCCGGCTGCCTGGATTTCTTTTACTACTTCCTCTGCCTTTGCAGCAGAACCATTATAATTTACGATCACAAATGCGCCTTTTGCCGCTAATGTTTTAGCGATCTGGCGTCCAATTCCGCGGCTTGCGCCAGTAACCAGTGCAATCTTTCCTTCCAGCATGTTTATTCTCCTTTTTATGCCTCTTTACGCCTCTTTTAAAGCGTCTACTACTTTTTCTATATCTTCTAACTTCTCAACGTTTAATGTTTTTACGCTGCGGTCGATCTTTCTCATAAAGCCAGCCAGTGTCTTTCCCGGTCCGATCTCAATGAAGGTATCTACGCCGTCTGCCAGCATGGTCTCTACGCACTGCTGCCATTTTACGGAAGAAGAAACCTGCTTTACTAAAAGATCTTTTACAGGTTCTGCTTCTGTTACGTACTGGGCAGTCACATTAGCTGCATATGGGATAACCGGCTTGCTGATCTTAACATTTTCAAGAACTTTTCCCAGCTTCTCGCCTGCGCCAACTAACATTCCAGAGTGGAACGGGCCGCTTACATTTAACATAATGGCACGTTTTGCGCCTGCTGCTTTTAACTTCTCACAGGCTTCTTCCACAGCTGCTTTCTTACCGGAAATAACGATCTGTCCCGGGCAGTTGTAATTGGCGATCCATACGCCGTCTATATCAGCAGTTACTTCTTCGATCACTGCTGCGTCTAATGCCAGGATGGCTGCCATAGCGCCTTCTCCGGCTGGGACCTCTTCCTGCATGAAGATGCCTCTCTGACGTACAGTTGTAATGGCATCTTCTTCGCTCATAACACCTGCTGCTGCCAGTGCGCAGTACTCACCAAGGCTTAAACCAGCTGCTACATCTGGTTTTACGCCATTTTCTTCTAAAACCTTCATCATGGCAATGCTGGTGGTGACCATGGCTGCCTGTGTATATTCTGTAATATCCAGTCTGTCATTTGGCTCAAAGCAAAGCTCTGGAACAGAGAAGCCTAAAAGCTCTGTGGCCTTGTCAAATACCTTACGGCCTGTTTCTGTCTGCTCATAAAAATCTTTTCCCATACCGCAGGTCTGTGCGCCCTGACCTGGGAAGATAAATGCGATCTTACTCATGTTCATTACTCCCTACCTAAAAGCTTGCTTGCCTGAGTCATCATTTCTTCGATCATTTCCTTACAGGTCTGCTCTTTGGAAATAAGACCTGCGATCTGACCAGCCATAACAGTTCCGTTCTTTACATCGCCTTCCTGAACTGCCTTGCGAAGAGTTCCTAAGGTCAGGTATTCCAGTTCCTCAAAGGACTTTCCTTCCTGCTCTAATTTGATGTATTCTCTGGTCATCTGGTTTCTCAGACAGCGTACCGGATGTCCGTGGGTTCTTCCTGTTACAGTAGAGTCGATATCTTTTGCCTTGATGATACGCTCTTTGTAGTTTTCATGTACAATAGACTCTTTGGAAACAACGAAACGAGTACCGATCTGTACTGCCTCTGCACCTAACATAAATGCAGCTGCAATGCCTCTTCCGTCACCAATACCGCCTGCTGCGATCACCGGGATAGAAACAGCATCAGCAACCTGTGGTACTAAAGTCATGGTAGTCTCTTCGCCAATATGTCCGCCGGACTCCATTCCTTCTGCAACAACAGCGTCAGCACCATATTTTTCCATACGGCGTGCCAGAGCAACAGATGCAACAACAGGAATAACCTTAACGCCTGCAGCCTTCCACATTTCCATGTATTTTTCAGGGTTTCCGGCACCTGTGGTAACTACCTTGATGCCTTCTTCTACAACTACTTTTGCTACGTCATCTGCATGTGGGCTTAACAGCATAACATTGACACCAAACGGCTTATTTGTCAGCTCTCTTGCTTTTCTGATCTCTTCTCTGACTACTTCGCCAGGAGCGTTTGCGCCGCCGATCAGTCCCAGACCGCCTGCCTCAGATACAGCCGCAGCCAGGTTGTGCTCTGCCACCCATGCCATTCCTCCCTGAATGATGGGATATTCGATTCCTAACATTTCTGTGATTCTTGTCTTCATTCTTTCCTCCAAAATTCCGGGATTTTCCCGTAGCATTGTAGAAACAGCGTGCTTCCATAGTAAGCACGCCGTCCCCCTGTTGCTATTGCATTAATCTGCTCTGCCTAAAGCAGAACAACTGACTTTCATTGCCGCCGCCAGGCGGCATGTCTGCTTATGATTAAGCCTCAACGCCTTTGTTCTTTAAGTAGTTCATAACATCGCCTACAGTTGCCAGGTTCTCTAAGTCTTCTGCAGGGATCTCTACGGAATACTCATCCTCTAAAGCCATAACCAGCTCGAACAGATCCAGGGAGTCTGCTCCTAAATCTTCCTTAAAAGAGGAAGCCTCTGTGATGCTGTCTGCATCTACGCTTAACTGATCTGCAATAAGTTCTTTCATCTTCTCTAACATGATATTGTTCTCCTTTTTGATTAAAATTTAAAATTTTGATTTAGATTATCCGCTGCGGCGAAGCCGCTGCGTGTGTATTACATTGTTTATCGTCTGCTATGAACTGATTACCACTCTAACAGCATAGCGCCCCAGGTAAGGCCTGCGCCAAATCCGGCTAATACCAGCTTGTCTCCTGTTTTCAGCTTTCCGGCTCTGTTTAACTCGTCTAATAAGATCGGTACGGATGCGCCGGAGGTATTTCCATAGTGTTCCATATTTACCGGTAACTTTTCCAGATCCACTTTCAGGCGTTTTGCAATGGACTCAATAATGCGGTAATTTGCCTGGTGGATGATGAACTGGTCAATCTCTTCTGCCGTATTTCCAGTTTCTTCCAGAACTTCTTTGATGCATTCTGGAACCTGCTTTACAGCAAATTTGAACACTTCCTGTCCTTCCATGGTCATGTAGCCAAGCTCCGGTTTCTTTCCTAATAAAAAGTTTCCCGTAGAACGGCTTCCACAGGTCAGTACCCCGCCTTTGGCTCCATTGGAATGCATGTTCAGACCGATGATACCATTGTCAGCTGCTGTTACCACTGCTGCTCCTGCCCCGTCTCCAAAAAGAACGCAGGTGCTTCTGTCTGTCCAGTCTACTAACTTGCTTAACAGGTCAGCGCCAATTACAAGGGCTGTTTTATAAAGACCGGAAGAAATATAGGCATGTGCAGTGCTTAAAGCAAACACAAAACCGGTACATGCAGAACTGATATCAAAGCAGGCTGCATTCACTGCGCCAACTTTTGCCTGTACCTCACAGGCTCCATTTGGGAAGCAGTAATCCGGTGATGAAGTGGCCAGGATGATCAGGTCGATCTCTTCCGGATCAATTCCCGCCTGCTCAATGGCTCTTTCGGCTGCTTTCGCTGCCATATCTGATGTGCTGTCGTCTGTTGCGATCCTTCTCTCTCCGATCCCCGTGCGGCTGCGGATCCACTGGTCATTGGTTTCGACGATCTTTGACAGGTCATCATTTGTTACGATCTGAGCCGGTACATAGGAACCAGTTCCTATAATTTTTGTAGTCATTTTTCTTACCTTTCCGCAGAAATACTTTGAACTTCAAAGTAATACTACAGGAAGAGATACCATTTGTCAAGAAATATTTTTATAAGCTTTAATCAACTTTTTATCTTCTTATGTTCAATATCTTTCTTATATTCTTTTATATTCCCCCCTAATCATTGACTTAATTTCCAAAATTTGTTACTTTTTACTTATACATTGTAAACAATGCATGATGTCCCTTAAGTTAGGGAATGTCGCATGTATGGGGAAAACAGGAGGTATTTTGTATGAAAACAACAGGGGTTATAAGAAAACTGGACGAGCTTGGCCGGATCACACTTCCCATTGAACTGAGAAGAAGCCTGAACCTGGAGGTAAAAGACGCCCTTGAAATTACAGTCCAGGATGACTGCATCATCCTTAAAAAAGCCGAAAACGCAGACATCTTCACCGGGGATACAGAAGATCTGATCGAATACGAAGGAAAGAAGGTTTCTAAAGCATCTGTTCTGGCGCTGGCAAAACTGGCTGGATTAAAAGTTACTGAATAAAACAAATAAAATTTACAAAAATAGCTGTCATGCAATCTATAACTTCGCATGACAGCTATCTCTTTTTTTAAAACTTATTATTTTTACAGCAGCTGCTGATACACATCCCTCTTGGATATTCCTCTGTCTTCTGCAACTGCCTTCATGGCTTCTTTTTTATCCATTCCCTGTGACAGGTAATGCTCCATATGCTCTTCAATAGGCATTTCTTCCCAGGCGCGGATCTCTTCTTCACGGATCTCTTCTACCGGCTTTCCGGCAATGACGATGACACATTCACCCTTTGGCTCTTCGGTTTCGTAGTGGGCCAGCGCTTCTTCAAAGGTGGTCTGAAAGGCACTTTCAAACTTCTTGGTAAGTTCTCTGCAGATAGTGATCTTCCGGTTTCCCAGTGCCCCGTACAGATCTTCTAATGTTGCCACCAGATGATGAGGTGCCTCATAGACGATCATGGTCCTGGTCTCTTTTTTCAGTTCTTCCAGGATCCTCTGGCGCTCTTTTTTATCACTTTTTTCTGCCGGCAGAAATGCCTCAAAACAGAACCTTCTGGTAGGAAGTCCTGACATGGTAAGGGCTGTGATGCAGGCTGCAGGTCCTGGAAGGGATGTTACCGGAATACCTGCTTCATAGCACTGTCTTACCAGTTCTTCTCCCGGATCAGAGATACCTGGTGTTCCTGCATCTGTGATCAGGGCAATGTTAGTTCCTTCTGCCATTTTCTCTACCAGATATTTTGCCTTTTCCACCTTGTTATACTCATGATAACTGGTCATAGGCGTTTTTATGTCAAAATGATTTAACAGCTTGATACTGTGTCTTGTATCTTCCGCTGCGATCAGATCTGCCTCTTTTAATGTTTTTAACACCCGGTAGGTAATATCTTCCAGATTACCGATAGGTGTTGCACACAGATATAATTTTCCCGTCATGTACTTTTCCTCCGCTTAAGCACATTGTATCTTCCCCTGGCGCTAAAGCGCCGTGGGCCAACTTTTTAATACCCGTAAGTAGTCCGTATCTCCTGTGAATACTCCCCGTTTTCATCAAACACAATAACAGGCGCTTCCACCTTCATCAGGGCTCCGCCGCCTCTTACTGCCTCAATAAGCACCATATTGGCTTCCCGGTCCTTATAAGGATGTACAAACTTCATCCGTTTAGGCTCCAGGCCATACTGCTTCATGGTCTGTAAGATCTCAATCAGCCTTCTTGGGCGGTGGACCATGTAAAATCGTCCCCCTGGTTTTAGCACTCTTGTGCCTTCTCTTACTACATCATCTAAGGTGCAAAGCACCTCATGGCGGGCAATGGCCTTGGCATCTTTCGGATTTTTGATGCCGTGGGCATCATTCAT
>JBNMGK010000417.1:0-2284 GCA_050872205.1 Enterocloster sp. | reverse complement strand
ATTTTACTGGTCATAATTTATTATACCATGAATGGCAGGTTCTTCGGAGCCTGCTTTTTCATTTTTATACACAAAAGGAGCTGCTGCTCCATAGATGATCACTCATCTATTTTGCAACAGCCCCTTAAACTTTATCCCGTCTTCTGTTTTACGTTTTACTTTCCTTCCAGCTGGGCAATTCGCGCCTTTAACTGACGGATCTCTTCATCCTTCTCACTTAACAGACAGTCTCTTTCTTCCAGTTTGCGCTTCTGCTCATCAATGAACATCTGGATCATCTTCTGGCCCATCATGCCTTCGATCACATTTCTCAGCTCATCTACTGTCTCGCCCGCTGTTTTTCCTTCTTCATCAATGACGATATCCGCATATTTCTCATAATAAGGAACACGTTCATTGTACAGGTCACGTAAGGTAAAGCCCGGTTTTAAAGCAACGCCGCGGTCTACTACGTTTCCAATACGTTTTTCCATTTCCTCATAACTCATTTTCAGGTAAACGATCTCGCTGATCTCCTTTAAATGAGCCATAGCCTCTTTACCGTAAATAACGCTGCCGCCTGGGGCAATAACGGACATTTTCGCTTCCAGACCTGCATTAATGCGGTTTTCTACTTCCAGAAAGCCGTCCATGCCTTCATCAGCGATAATTTCCTTTAACAGTCTTCCTTCTTTTTCCTGGATCACAATATCCACGTCAATAAAAGAAAATCCCAGTCTCTTTGCAAGAAGCACGCCTACGGTACTTTTACCAGATGAAGGCATGCCGATCATAGTAATATTCGGCTTCATTTTTTGTTTCCGCCTTTCTTTTTCTTCTTTGCAGGTTTGCGTACAGAATATCCGAAGCTTCCCAGCTTCTTTCCCAGTTCAAAATATTCGCCGTGGGAATAGGCAGTCAGACCGGAAGCATTCAGGTTAAACTTACCTCTGTCATCCATATACTGGTTATCAATGGTCACGCCTACTACTTTTGCCAGGAACATGTCATGGCTTCCCAGCTCTTTTACTTCCGTTACCTTGCACTCAATATTTACAGGACTTTCCTCAATACCAGGCGCCTTTACATACCGGGATGCCTGAGGTGTCAAACGTGTCTCGGCAAACTTATCCACATCACGGCCGGACTTTACGCCACAGTAGTCCGTAGCCCGCACCAGCCTCTTATTCACCAGGTTGATGACAAATTCCCCTGTTTCCTTAATAATATCATGGGAATAACGCTCTTTCCGCACGGAAATAGAAACCATAGCCGGGTCAGAACAGATCGTTCCAGCCCATGCAACGGTAATAATATTCGGTTTTTCCCCTTCTCTTCCACAGCTTACCATAACAGCGGGAACAGGATACAGCATATTTCCCGGTTTCCAGTATTCTTTGCTCATTTTTTCTATCCTTTCCAAGACCCGATCCTTACTCCTGTTCCGCTAACATCAGTTCCGGGATCAGCTGCTTCTTTCTGGAAACAACACCTGGCAGACACAGTACCGGCTCCTTTAAGCCTTCTTCTTCTAACAGCTCAATATCCTTATGAAATGCCTTTCCGGCTAACTGCAGCGCTCCCTGTCCTTCACAGATCAGGTCTGTGGTCTCCGTTAATATATTCGTCAGCATAAAGAATATCATATCAAGGCCATTGTTTTCCAGTGCTTTTTCCATAAATGCTTCCATGCGGCCCTTTAACTTATCCAGTTCGCCTCCATTTAAGGAAGTGATCTGTCCAACGCCAATGGTCACTTTTCCGGAAGTAAAGCGCTTGAAATCCTGATAAAAGATCTCTTCATCGCTCTTATCCTTTAAATTGCTGCCTGCGCTGAACATTTCCATTGCATATTTTTCAATATCGATCCCTGCAATATCAGCCAGCGCCCTTGCTGCCATTTCATCCACCGGAGTACAGGTTGGAGAACGGAATAACAGTGTATCAGATACAATGGCACTGCATAAAAGTCCGGCGATCTTCGGCTCAACTTTCACGCCAGCTTCCTGATACATCTGATAAATAATGGTAGCTGTACAGCCTAAAGGCTGGTTGCGGAAAAATACAGGTGACATGGTCTGGATCGTTCCCAAACGGTGGTGATCGATGATCTCTAAGATCTCTGCATTTTCAATACCTGCCACTGCCTGGTTCTTTTCATTGTGGTCCACTAAAATAACCTGTTTTCCCTTTGCGCCAAGTAAGTTTCTGCGGGAGATCATTCCCAGATAACGGCCGTCCTTGTCAAGGATCGGGAAATCGCGGTGGCGCTTGCTTGCCATTACCTCACGGATCTCGTCAATAT
>JBNMGK010000196.1:0-5278 GCA_050872205.1 Enterocloster sp. | reverse complement strand
GTAGTAGGTGTTATCTACGCCCTGATCTTTGACCAGATCTTAAAACGCCGTCTGGCATCCAAAGCTGCAAAGGAGGATAAATAATATGACCTGGAACATAAGCACCATTGTTGCAGAAGTTTTCTACTGCATCATCGGACTTATTTTTATCGCAACCGGCATGAAAGCCTTAAAAGATGATACCTGCAAAGCAAAAGGCACTACCGCCCTTTTCTGGTTCATCCTTGCATTTACCTTTATTGCAGGACCTTATCTTCCAAAGTGGATCACCGGTCTGTGCGTTGTATTCCTGGCAGTTCTTACAGCCTTTAAGCGGGTAGCTCCAAGCAAAAGTGATATTCCTGGCGAAACTGAGACCCGGGCTGCTGCTGATAAATTAGGCTACAGCGTTTTTATCCCGCCGCTGGTACTGGCTGTCAGCGCTGTTTTAGTCGCTACCTTCTTAAAGGTACTTGGTGCCAATAATGCCATCGGCATCTCCGGCGCTATTGCCCTGGTTGCAGCCTTTATCATTTTCAAGCCAAAAGCTGTTTATGCTGTGAAAGACTGTACCCGCCTTACTGACAACGTAGGTGTGACCGGCATTCTTCCTCAGGTTTTAGCTGCACTTGGCTCTGTATTTACAGCTGCCGGTGTAGGCGATGTGATCGCAGGAGGCGTAAGTGCCATTATCCCGGCTGGAAACCTGTTTGCAGCTACCGCTGTTTACTGTATCGCCATGGCTTTATTTACCATGATCATGGGTAATGGTTTTGCCGCTTTCTCTGTTATCACTGTCGGTATCGGCATCCCATTCCTCATCGCCCAGGGCGCTGACCCGGTAGTTGTAGGCGCACTTGGCCTGACTGCAGGCTACTGCGGTACTTTGATGACTCCTATGGCAGCTAACTTTAACATTCTGCCTGCAGCCCTTCTTGAAACAAAGAATAAATACATTGTTATCTTAAGCCAGCTGCCGGTTGCACTGGTAATGCTTGCCGTTCACATTGTATTAATGTATACGCTGGCATTTCGTTAAAATATTGTTCTTTTTTGCATACACTGCATAAAGTATATCTAATATTTAACGAAGTTTGCCGGTTAAATCTCAAAATATTTTAGGATGTTTTTAGAAATATTTTTCAACATTTCTTCAGAAAGGATGATATATTATGAAACTTCTTCTCACTGCATTTGATCCATTTGGCGGAGAGCCTGTTAACCCGGCTTTAGAGGCTGTAAAACTGGTTTCTGATACAGTTGGATCTGTCCAGGTAGTAAAACTGGAAGTGCCTACTGTTTTCGGTAAATCCATTGATAAAGTGGCAAAAGCCATTGAAGCAGAAAGACCAGATGCCGTCCTCTGTATCGGGCAGGCCGGAGGACGCTTTGACCTGACACCGGAGCGTGTTGCCATCAACTTAGATGACGCCCGCATCAAGGACAATGAAGGCAACCAGCCTATTGATGTACCCATCTTTGAAGACGGCGCTCCTGCTTATTTTGCTACTCTTCCTATTAAAGCTATGGTACAGAGTATCCGAAACGCCGGACTTCCTGCCAGCGTTTCCAACACTGCCGGAACCTTCGTATGCAACCACCTGATGTACGGCGTTCTCTACACTCTGGCTAAAAACTATCCGGGAGTCCGCGGCGGCTTTATGCACGTTCCATTTATCCCAAGCCAGGTAGTAAACCGCCCGGCTTCCCCGTCCATGAATTTACAGGATATTACAAAAGGTATTGAGGCAGCTATTGCTGCTATTGGTGAAAATGACAGCGATATCGTGGCTGCTGAAGGTGCTACACACTAACAAAAAAGCTCCCCGCTCAGATAATTGGGTGAGGAGCTTTTTTGCTGTTCTTTTGCTGTTCATGCATTCATATGACCATATGCAGCCGACATGCCTGCTTGTCCGTTTCTGTTATTTATTCAGGCCAACATCCATACTGCCGGAACGGAAGCCTTCCAGATCCATGGTAATATACACAAATCCCAGATCTTTCAATGTCTTTACGATCTCATCTCCATGCTCTAACAGCTTTCCAAAAGAGGTCTTATCTGCCTCAATACGCACTACATTTCCATGAAGGCGCAGACGTACATTTCCCCCTAACAGCTCTCTTAAATAGCCTTCGCCTACTTCGATCTGCTTCATCACATCATAGTCGATTGGTGTGTTATAAGGCAGTCTGGTTGCCATACATGGGGTTGAAGGGCGGGAAGCTACGGAAATGCCCCACTCTTTTGCCATGGCCTTTACCTCTGCTTTGGTAATGTGCAGTTCTGCCAGTGGACTGACAATGCCCAGTTCTTTTAATGCCTGGATACCTGGGCGGTATACATGGTGGTCATCTTCATTTGTTCCGTCCATGACAGTCTCAGCGCCAAGGCTTTTTGCCATTTCCTTCAAATTTACAAACAGATGCTTTTTGCACAGATAGCACCGATTCACCGGGTTCATGCGGATTGCTTCCTGTTCCAGTTCATTGACATGGATCACTTTGTGGACACCACCAAGTTCAGCTGCCACCCGGTTTGCGATCTCCAGATCACATGAAGGATGCAGGCGGCTGTCAAAGGTTACTGCAAAGACCTTGCTGCCGTCCTTCGTAGCTGCTTTTACCGCAGCCTTTAAGATCAGGCTGCTGTCAACGCCGCCGGAAAAAGCCACGCAAAGATCTTTGCCGCCAGCTGTGTACTTTCCCATCAGCGCTTCTAACTGTTCCAGTCTTTCTTTTACTGAGTAATTCTGTCCTTCCATTGTTCCGGTCTCCTTTACTGTATGTCTTGTAATAAATGTTTGTCTTCCCCGGTTATCTGTTTTTGCTGTGCCCCTGTTTTTACTTGCCTGTATCTGTTTTTGTCTATTTTAATCTGTTCTTGCCTGATCTTACCTGATCCACTGGCTTTATACCTGTTCCTTTGCTGCTTTTGCTGCTGCTTCATAAACAGTGCCGAAGTCTGCACCTTCCTGCTTATCACATAATGCAGAAACACTGTCATATTCCGGATAGCAGTAATTCTTTCCCTTATAGCTGCAAACCTTTACATCAGCGGTCCCATAAGCTGTTTCCACCTGGATTTTTCTCCGATCCAGGGCAGTGCGCTCTGCCGGGAAACGACGGATGCCAATGGATGTGGTATGAGTAAAGATAATGTCTTCCATAGCCTCACGGCTGCTTTCACGGCATAATACAGAAAGCATATAAGCCGGGCGGTTCTTCTTCATATAGATCGGTGTATACCATACATCATTTGCACCGGCCTTTAACAGCAGGTTCATGGTATATCCCAATGCTTCTCCTGTGCAGTCATCTAAATTGGTCTCTAACAGCTCTAAACCGTCTGTTTTTTCCTCTTCCTCTTCTTCGATCAGCATAGCACGAAGGATGTTTGCATGGTCGAAATCCTTATTTCCGGCACCAATACCGATCTTTACAATGCGGTAGTTCTTTGGCATGGAAGCACCGGTGTTCAGTGCTGCTGCAATGGCTGCGCCAGTAGGTGTTACCATTTCTCCCTGTGCATCTGTAAAACGCAGCTTCAGGCCGTATGCCTGTGCAATATTCGCAGTTGCCGGTACTGGAACTGGCAGTGTGCCGTGCTGGCATCTTACATATCCCTGACCTTCTGCAAGCGGGGAAACAATGACTTTTTCAATGCCTAAGTTATCCAGGCAGACTGCGGTACTGATAATATCAACGATAGAGTCGATTGCTCCTACTTCATGGAAATGTACCTGCTCAATTGGAAGACCATGTGCCTTTGACTCAGCCTCTGCCACGATCTCAAAAATACGTCTTGCAAGCTGTTTCACTTTATCGGAAGACTGCAGGCGGTCGATGATCGTGTAAATGTCGTAGAGGTTGCGATGTGTGTGTGGATGCATGTGATCGTGAGGATGGGTATGCTCGTGATCGTGGTCATGGTCTCCATGGTCGTGAGTATGCTCGTAATCATGACAATGTTCATGACTGTGCTCTGTACCATCTTCATGAACATGGGTATGTGTGTGTTCATGGTCATGATCGTGGTCTCCATGTTCATGGTCATGATGATGCTCATGCTCCTCATATTCCAGATGCACGTCAAAATCATAAGCCTTGATGCCGCATTTCTCCGTTGTTCCAAAATGCAGATGATAGCCGTTTACGCCCAGACTTGCAAGGGCATCTTCCAGTACCTTTCTGTCTGCTCCCAGGTCAAGAAGCGCTCCTACAGTCATATCACCGCTGATTCCTGAATTACACTCCAGATATAATGTTTTTTTCATTATTTCTTCACCGCCATTCTGTTTATTTGTGTTGCAATATATCCGGCTCCATAGCCGTTGTCAATATTTACTACCGAAATTCCATTTGCGCAGGAATTGATCATGGTCAGAAGAGCTGACAGACCATGGAAACTGGCTCCATATCCTACAGATGTAGGTACTGCGATCACCGGCGCGTCTGCCAGTCCTGCAATCACAGTTCCAAGAGCCCCCTCCATTCCTGCTACAGCGATAATGCAGTTTGCCTTGCAGATGCGTTCTCTCTGGCTTAACAGTCTGTGGATCCCGGCAACTCCCACATCATAGATGCGGTCTACTTTTGTACCGAAATACTCTGCTGTCTGGGCTGCTTCCTCTGCCACCGGAATATCCGCTGTGCCACCGGTGCAGACTGCCACACAGCCCACATGCTCCTTATCCGGCTTTTCCACCTTTACAATACGGGAAATAGGATCATAAACTGCTGCCGGTACCAGAGAACGGATCAGCTCATACTGGGCCTGACTGGCTCTGGTTCCAAGGACTTCCCCGTCTCTTTCATAAAATTTCAGGAATATCTCTTTTAAATACGGGTCCGGTTTTCCCTGGCAGAAAATGGTCTCGCCAAAACCGGAACGCAGTTTCCTGTGATGATCCAGCTTTGCGTAGCCCAGATCCTCATAGGGCAGATCTTTTAATTTTTCTTCTGCCTCTGCAATATCCAGCTGGCCCGCTTTTACCTGTTCCAGCATCTTATGCACATCCATGCTTCATTCTCCTCCTTTTATCCACAATTATTTTATTAGAAATCCACTGATACCAGAAAAACAATCTGCCGGTACCTGGCTCTGTTTGCTTTTTAATACCTGCCGTTGGCAGTATTTCAGGATAGGTCCTACAACTGGATCCGCCCTGTACAGATCCGCTCAATAAGCGGCTCTGAATGGCTGACTACTAAAAGTCCGATTTTCCGGCTTTTCACGTCTTCCAGCAGAAAATTCCATATCTGGCTCTGGGTGATTAGATCCAGCATAGCTGTGATC